>NZ_JMMD01000003.1:0-241470 GCF_000686965.1 Butyrivibrio sp. AE2005 | reverse complement strand
TACCAGCATATGTATGTGATCTGGGCATACTTCTGCCTCTATTATCTCTACACCTTTCCTCTTGCATAATGTACTGAGAATATTTGCAATGTCCTGCTTGATCTGACCATACGCAACCTTTCTCCTGAACTTAGGTGCAAATACTATGTGATACTTACACTCCCATCTAGTGTGTGATAAACTATTCATGTCCATTTTGGACTACCTCCTGTGCTTTACTTTGGTTGGCGAACCGTAGTAATTCTAGCACGGGAGGTTTTTTACTGTAAGCTGAAGCAGCTGTTGTCCCCCTGCATAGCAGGGGGTTTTATTAAAGATGCTACACAAAAAAATACGAGGTAACCTTCAGTTACCTCGTAAAAATATGTTTTAAATATTCACACTAAACAGTAACGATTAATTATTTTATCTGGCCACTTAAAATCTTTTCAGCTTCCTTTAATGCATCCGGAATTCCTACAGGATTCTTACCGCCGGCCTGAGCCATATTGGGACGTCCACCGCCGCCACCACCTACGATAGGTGCAACAGCTTTAATAAGATTACCTGCATGAGCTCCCTTAGCCATTGCGTCATCGGTAGCCATTGCAACAAGATTTACCTTGCCGTCATTCTCAGACACAAGGAGAATCACACCTCCGCCAATCTTGGTCTTCATCTGATCGCCAAGGTCACGAAGCCCGTTCATATCAACGTTCTTCACTGATACTGCAAGGAAATTAACACCGTTAATCTGCTTAACTTTATCTGTTACATCTCCGAGAGCTGCCTGAGCTTCTTTGCTCTTCAATGATTCATTTTCACTTCTGAGAGCCTTAAGTTCATCCTGAAGCTTTTTAATATGTGCCGAAACACCCTCTGAATTTGTTTTAAGAAGTTTTGCAACTTCATTAAGGGTATTTTCTGTATTTATATAATATTCTCTTGCATTTGAACCTGTAAGAGCTTCTATACGTCTTACACCTGCAGCAACACCGCTCTCTGATACGATCTTGAAAAGGCCAATCTTTCCGGTATTTGATACATGAGTACCACCGCAAAGCTCAACAGAGAAATCGCCCATTTCAACGACACGAACGACATCACCGTACTTCTCTCCAAACAATGCCATAGCGCCTGTCTTCTTGGCATCTTCCATAGACATTTCCTTGGTTGATACAGGAAGTGCCTCTGCAATCTTGGCATTAACAAGATCTTCAACCTTCTTGATCTCTTCGGCAGTCATAGCCTGATGATGACTGAAGTCAAATCTTGTCTTGTCAGGATCCTGATATGAACCGGCCTGCTCAACATGGTCTCCCAAAACAACTCTGAGAGCTTTCTGAAGAAGGTGTGTTGCAGAATGGTTTCTGCAAGTCTTAGCTCTGTTCTCGGCATCTACCAAAAGAGTAACCTTATCACCCTTCTTGATGCTTCCGGATACAACCTTACCTACATGGGCAATTCTTCCGCCGGCAACATGAATAGTCTCGGTAACTTCAATCTTAGTGCCCTTAGAGCCCTCGATAACACCGATATCGCCAACCTGTCCACCCATTGTACCGTAGAAAGGAGTCTTATCTGTAATAACAGTTACGTTGGCACCTTCCTTCGCACTGTCAACAAGCTTTGTCTCATCGGCAATAGCAACAATCTTGCCCTTTGCCTCAATATCTGTATATCCAACAAATTCAGACTGTACAGATGCATCAAGCGCATCAAATACACCCTCGTTGGTTGAAAGGTTAGCTGAGAAATTCTGATTGTCTCTGGCTTTCTGCTTCTGCTCTTCCATTGCAGATGCAAATCCCTTCTCATCAACAAGGAGTCCCTCTTCTCCTGCAAGCTCTACAGTAAGCTCTACAGGGAATCCGTAAGTATCATAAAGGAAGAATGCATTTCTTCCGTCAATCTCTTTCTTGCCTTCGCTCTTAGTCTTCTCAAGAATCTTGTTAAACTCTTTAAGACCGTTCTCAAGAGTGCTCTCAAAACGAGCAATCTCTCTTGAAAGTTCAGTAAGAACGAACTCACGATTCTTTACAAGATTCGGATAACTCTCATTGTATACCTTGTCGATATAGATTGAAGCCATCTCGATGATCTTATCCTTACCGAGATTGAGTGCTCTTGCGTGTCTTACGGCACGACGAATAAGTCTTCTGAGAATATATCCCGCACCTGTATTTGAAGGAAGAAGCTTAGCTTCATCTCCGATAAGCATAACAGATGTACGAATGTGATCTGCGAGAATTCTCATAGACTTTGTAGTCTTCTCATCCGCATTATACTTAACACCCGCATTCTTCTCGATATAACTGATAACAGGTGTAAATACGTCAACCTGATATACATCCTTGGAACCGTTAAGGAATGCAAGGATTCTCTCAAGTCCCCAGCCAGTATCAACATTCTTCTGCTTAAGAGGTGTAAGCGATCCGTCCTTATGCTTCTCATACTGCATAAATACGTCGTTACCAAGCTCTGTATATTTACCGCAGTCGCATCCGGGTCCGCAATTCGGTCCGCAATCCGGCTTATCGGCAATATAGAACATCTCACTGTCAGGACCGCAAGGACCGTATTCAAGTCCCCACCAGTTGTCCTCAGCGGGAAGATAATAAATGTTTTCCTTCTTAAAACCTGAAGCTATACGATACTTAGCACCCTCTTCATCTCTGGGAGCATTCTCATCGCCCGCAAAAACTGTTGCGGCAAGGTGATCGGCATCAAAACCAAAGACCTCCGTAAGAAGCTCATAGCTCCACTTACAACGATCTTCTTTGAAGTAATCCCCGAGACTCCAGCTTCCCATCATCTCAAAGAAAGTAACGTGGCTCTTGTCACCTACAGAATCAATATCATTAGTTCTTACGCATCCCTGAACATTGCAAAGTCTTTTTCCAAGCGGATGCTTCTTACCGAGAAGGTAAGGCATAAGAGGCTGCATTCCGGCAACATTGAACATAACACCGGTAGAACCGTCGGATACAAGAGAAACCGCACCGACATCAACATGTCCTCTGTCTATATAAAACTGCTTCCATGTCTTGCGCAGCTCGTTAGCTGTAAATTGTCTCATCTAATCACTCCTTAAAATGTAAACTTGTCAGCAAAATAAGTCTCCAGCTCATCAATAGCAACACGTTCCTGCTCCATGCTGTCTCTGAATCTTACGGTAACCTTACCGTCTGTCTCAGAATCGAAGTCATATGTGATGCAGAAAGGAGTTCCGATCTCATCCTGTCTGCGATATCTCTTACCAATGTTTCCACGGTCGTCAAATTCGCAATTATATTTCTTTGAAAGCTGAGCATAGATCTTCTCAGCGCCTTCATTAAGTTTCTTTGAAAGAGGAAGCACACCGATCTTAACAGGTGCAAGAGCGGGATGGAAATGAAGAACTGTTCTTACATCACCTTCTCCAATCTCCTCTTCATCATATGCTCCGCAAAGCATAGCAAGGAACAATCTCTCAACACCAAGTGAAGGCTCGATAACGAAAGGAAGATACTTAATTCTCTTCTCATCATCAAAATATGTCATATCCTCACCGGATACAGTCTGATGCTGTGTAAGATCGTAGTCTGTTCTGTCTGCGATTCCCCAAAGCTCGCCCCATCCGAACGGGAAGAGGAACTCGATATCAGTTGTTGCCTTTGAATAGAATGAAAGCTCTTCAGGATCGTGATCCCTTACTCTCATCTCTTCTTCCTTCATGCCAAGGCTCTTAAGGAAATCAATACAGAACTGTTTCCAATATGCAAACCAGTCAAGGTCTGTATCAGGCTCACAGAAGAACTCCATCTCCATCTGTTCGAATTCTCTTACACGGAAAATGAAGTTACCGGGTGTGATCTCATTTCTGAATGACTTACCAACCTGGCAGATACCAAAAGGAATCTTCTTACGTGATGTTCTCTGAACATTTTTGAAGTTAACAAAAATACCCTGTGCAGTCTCCGGACGAAGGTATACCGTATTCTTGGCATCCTCGGTTACGCCCTGGAAAGTCTTGAACATAAGGTTAAACTGTCTGATATCTGTAAAATTATGCTTACCACAGGAAGGACAAGGAATATTGTTCTCTTCAATATAAGCCTTCATCTGCTCCTGTGACCAACCGTCAACGCTTGACTCAAGTGTAATGCCGTTCTCTGCAGCATAGTCTTCAATGATCTTATCTGCTCTGAAACGCTCATGACACTCCTTACAATCCATAAGAGGATCGGAGAAGCTTCCAATGTGTCCTGAAGCAACCCATGTCTGGGGATTCATAAGAATGGCACAGTCAACGCCTACGTTGGTAGGGCTCTCTTGAACAAACTTCTGCCACCAAGCTTTCTTAATGTTGTTCTTAAGCTCAACACCTAAAATTCCGTAATCCCATGTGTTTGCAAGTCCGCCGTAAATCTCACTGCCCGGATGTACAAAGCCTCTTCCCTTTGCAAGAGCTATAATTTTTTCCATTGTCTTTGCACTATTTTCCATTGTCTGTCTCCATTCCTGCGAATATTTTTTATTTTGAAAGAAGTATCTCTACGAGCTGTGTACTGCAACCCGACAGATCCGCTTCCTTTTTGCTGTTAAACCTTGCACCTACAGACATGTAATCAATCTTATAAGGCGCAATAAATGTAGTCTTGTCCTCTGTAATGATAACATGCTTATTCTTATATTTCTTTAAGATATCCTTGTCCGGTGCCTTTCTTTCACTGTCTACAAGCTTGTCTGTAAGCGTGTATCCTGCTTTCTCTGCTTCTTTAACGGTTCCGTAAAAAAGAACTTTACCATTAAACTTTTTATAATCGTCCGGGCTGTCATATGTCATAACAACCTTAATCTTTGATGTCTCTTCGTCTTTCTCAACTGATTCAACAGTAATTCTCTCACCAAGGCACTCTTCGTTATATGCTTCAACCCTTGCAGAATTACCAATCTCAAACTCTTCCTGACTGTAATTCTCTCCGGCAAAATCATCATAGATTACACTTGTGATGTTCCCTTTGCTGTCAATCTTAATTGACGTAATGTCCTTTTTCTCTTCTCCGCATCCTGCGAGCACAACGAAAATAGTTGCAGTCATGAAAACAACGGCTATCTTCTTCATTTTATTAAGTCGAAATGTATTAACCTGCATAGTTGTGCTGATGCCCTCCTTTTCTATAAATTAAACTGTTTTTCTAGCAAACAAATGATATTATATCCAAATAGTATTTTTTTTTCAATACTAACGCACATTATACAGACTCTCAAGCATTTCAAGGCTTTTGAGAGGTTTGTCAATAAACCTTTTCCTGTAATCTGCGGTAATCTCCTCAAGTTCCGAAAGCACTTCTTCAGAAACATCAAATGAGTACAGTTTCTTAAGCGGACTTGTCGCTATGTAATTAACCGTATACACTGTGGAGTCCAGAAATCTCCTGTCTGTAGGAATTCCGGGATACTCTCCTTCTATGCAAAGAGCCTTTATTTCATAGATGCATCTGACAAGACTGTTCCTGATCTTTTCATTCAAAAGAGCTCTGAGTGAAATATACAAAAGATTCAAAAGCTCTTTATCCTCATTGTTTTCTCTTGTATAAAAAGAAGCTATCTCAAGAAAAAAGGTGCCATAGCAGGCACCTTCCAGATCTTGTCTAAAACCTTCAAAGTAATTTTCTATGTCCGCTTCGACGATCGTGTAGGAATTCCTTCCGGCAAACAGTTTAAACGTTCCGAAGCAAAAAGGCTCAACGCTTCCTGCCAGCTTACTTCCGGGCTTTCTTGCATTTCTGGCAAAAGCAGTTATCTTGCCTCTGTCAGCCGTAAACACAGTTGCCACCCAGTCATAATCTCCGACGGGAGAATGCTTTATGACCATGCCTTTTACATTTACCAATTCTTCCATATGACGGTTACCATTTTCTCAGTTAATGCCTTTGACATCATATCCAAAACTCTTAAGCTGAGTCTTGTCATCTCTCCAGTCTTTTCTGACTTTGACCCACAACTGAAGATTTACTTTGATCCCAACAAGTTCCTCAATATCTCTTCTGGCGGTCGATCCGATCTTCTTAAGCATCGCTCCGCCTTTTCCGATAACTATTCCCTTGTGTGAATCTCTCTCACAGATGATCGTAGCCTCAATATCCATGAGTTCTTTGTCTTCACGTTCCCTCATTCGCTCAACCGTAACGGCGATTCCGTGAGGTACCTCATCTTTCATAAGCCTGAGCGCCTTCTCTCTGATGATTTCAGCAACAATCTGTCTTTCAGGCTGATCCGTAAGAGTATCCTCATCGTAAAAAGGTGGTCCCACGGGAAGAAACTCTTTTATCGCATTCATAACCTCATCGACATTTATTCTGCGAAGTGCCGCGGTATGAACAATCTTGGCAAAATCCATCTGACTCTTATACGCGTCTTCAAATTTTGAAAGGCTGTCTTTTTCCACCGTATCTATCTTATTTATAACGAGTATGACCGGTTTCCTGCACTTCTTAAGTTCCTCGATAATGCCCTTCTCACCGGCACCGATAAAGGTACTCGGCTCAACAAGCCACAAGACCACATCAACTTCTTCAAGAGTGCTCTTTGCAACCTTTGTCATATATTCACCAAGTTTATTCTTGGTCTCATGAATACCCGGTGTATCCAGAAAGATCATCTGACACTGTTCATCCGTAAAAACAGTCATTATCTTGTTTCTGGTAGTCTGGGGCTTACATGAAGTTATTGCGATCTTCTGCCCGATCATCTGGTTCATGAGCGTCGATTTTCCGACATTCGGACGTCCGATAAGCGCTATGTACCCGGTTTTAAAATTATTCTCCATCATTACCTTCTGTTTTCTTCTCAGTAGTTACTACTGTTTTTACCTGCTTCTTTTCTCTGTATTTCTTGACACATATCCAGATCACAGCAACGAATATCGCAAGGAAAAGCAGCTGCGGAATGTGTATCACAAACCAGATAATGAATTCCTTTATGCCATGTCCCACAGATTTAAAGCTTTCAACGAATCCTTCGCCCATTCTTGCAAATGCACCTTTTTCTTCAACAGGCGTATACTTTGCAACTTCTTCAAGACTGAGATTCACCGTGCTGTAATCGACCTGATTGTCAAAAGTACGAAGCTGGGATTCCATGTTCTCAAGCTGATATCTTACCTGCGAAAGTCTGTCCTGAACAGCGATGATATCTTCCACCGACTGAGCGGATTCAAGTATCTTAAGTAGACTTTCTTCCTCGGTCAAAAGAGCTTTCTTCTTGCTCTCAAGATCGACGTACTGAAGTGTTACATCTTCAACGTTTGTCGACTTGCTTGTGATATTATACGCATCACCCAGACTGTCCACAAAACTTCCAAGCTTATCCGCGGGAACTCTTATAACAAAATTGGCGTTTCTTTTCGAATCATTGTAGTTCTTGTCGTATGAGCTTCCGTTGTAGATGTCACTTGACTCGATATATCCACCAAGCTCACCCACTTTCGCTTCTACCGCCTTGAGCGCCTCGTCAAAATTATCAGTTTCGGCACCGATATTCATCGTTGTGATAAGTTTCCTCGATGTATCGACCGCAGCCTCGGGATTTTCCTGCGCTGCTTCACCGCTTGCCTCCGCGCTTTCCTCTACTTCGAAAGGCGCCGCATCGGCATTTTCATCAACAGCTGCATCTTTTGTAAAAAACTCAGTACTGCCGGAAGCTTTTGGGCTTACCGGACCGGGCGCATGCAACTTTGATGAGCCCGATGAACTTTCCGAAGAACTTCCGCATCCCACAGATGTCAAAACCAATAAAGTCACACATGCGAAAATAACAAATACTTTCTTTCCAATAAATCTTTTTCTCATATTTTTACCCATGTGTGCATAAGCACAAAATCACTTATTTACAAGCTGCTCAATATTATCAAACAGATCCTTTTCCGAATCGATCTTATCCGAACTTCCTATTACGCATAGGCACTTATCTTCCATAAATGCATCAACATACTTGCTAAGTCCCCTTATCGTCTCCTTTGTCGTTCCAAGAAGCTCATCTCTGTTGCGCTGGATATTCTCCATCTTAGCATTGCAAAGATATGCTGAAAGTCCGTAAGTTCCCTTTGCTGCCGGAGTCTTAGGCGTATCGAGATCAGAAATGGCTCCGATAATGTATTTAAGGATAACCTTCTCATCCTCATCGAAGTTTTTCAGATATTCTGATGCCTTCTCAAAAACATCGATACTGTTCTTAAGATTCGGATCTCTGTATGTTACAAACGCAGAATCACCGTTCTTTGCATAGCTGCTCATACATCCGTACGCTCCGCCGATCACTCTTATATTCTTCCAAAGATAATCATATCCCATCATAACCTTGAGAACACGAAGTGCCCCGTTGTACTTAAGCCCCTTGGATGCAAAATTTCCGGCACGGCACACGTACTGAACCTGTCCGGCCGTCTTGAACGCCTCATTTCTTTTGCATGTCTCAATCTCGAACTTAACCTTTTCATAGTCATCTGTGAAAAGAGAATCGGCAAACAGCTTACTTTCTTCGGCAATTCCCGCATACTCTTTATCCGTGCAGGTTACGTCAACCAAAAGATTTTCTGCCCTGAATATAGCTTTGCAAAGCTCTTTAAGCTTATCGGATATCTCTTTTGCCCCTTCCGGAGTTTCAATCTCTGAAAGAAGTCCCTCAAGATGCCTTAAATATCCGATTCCGCCGGTTCTGTCAGAAACAGCCGCAGCAGGCGAAACATAAGACATAGCTCTTACAGCACTTGTCTGATGTCCGGCAGCTGCAAGATCCGACTGAAGTCTTGCGTACTGCTCGTCAAAAATCTCCTTAAGTCTCTTAACATCACCAAGCATAGTCTTAGTAAGAATCTCTTTTACAAGCTCAAATGCGTAATGCAGATTCTCATGTAAAACCTTTACGCTTATTTCAAGAGTTGTCTTAAATTCAGAAACGTCGTCCGCATCCGTATATGTGCTGATAGATCCTGTGATACCGCCCGTTTTGATATTGATCTCATTAAAAAGATCACCGTAACTGTAATTCTCGGTATCCATCATTCCAATTACTTTTTTAAGCACGGAAACATATGGAATAAGCTTCGCATCTAGATTTTTTAAGTCAAAAACAAAGGTCAGATAAACAATTCCGTTAGTAAAGATATTATGGAAAAGGATATCGACTCCGTTATCTTCTTTTTTCTCATAAATAAATTTATCAGATTCTTTCTTAAGATCTTTAAGCTCAAGAACCGGTATCTTTTCAAGATCTTCGGGTGAGTCCGGAGCATCCTGATACTCCTTAAGATCTGCCGTATACTTCACGATCTCAGAGATCTCATCCTTTGAAAGAGAAGCCTTGTAATCGGCAAGCTTCTTTTTAAGCTCCTCATCCTTTTTATCCGTAAGCCCCGGAACGGGCTCAAGCATAAGAATAGTCCTGTGAGGATTATCCAAAAGATATTTCTCGATAAGTTCCTCGAAGTATCTTCCCTGAACTTCCTTCTTAAGCTCAGCAAATGTGGCATTTGCTTCAACATTTATCCAAGGTCTGTTGTCATCATAGAGCCAGCTGTCAAAAACCTGAAGTCCGTATAACAATCCCTTAGGATATCTTCCGAAATCAGCCTCTCTGTACTTGAACTCATCATAATTAAGTCCTGCCAAAAGAGCCTTCTTATCAATTCCGTTTGTCGCCTGCTCTTTAAGCACAGATCTGATAATCTCTACAAATTCGTCCTTCTGAGATGCATCGGCATTCTTTGCGATAATGGAAAAAACAGGCTGCTGTATTCCATTGTCGTATTCGCTGTAAACGTCCTGTCCGATTCCTTTTTCTATAAGAGCCTTCTTGATCGGAGCCCCGGGTGCGGAACAAAGCGCATAATCCAAAATATCAAAAGCAATATAAAGCTTTTTATCAAGAGTAGAGCCCACACTGCAATTGTATGAGAGATAAGTGTTCTTATCGATTTTCTCTTCGGAAAGGATCGAATAAGGCTTAACTATCTCCTTAGGCTCTTTAAACGCTTCCTGTCTTTCTATCTTAGAGTCAACATCAAGACTATCAAATCTTGAAAGATAATTCTTATCGATATAATCAAGTTTCTCCGCTACATCCATATTTCCGTACAGGTAAATATAGCTGTTTGAGGGATGATAATATTTTCTGTGAAAATCAAGATAATCTTCATAAGTAAGAGACGGGATGTCATCCGGGTCACCACCCGACTCCATTCCGTATGTAATGTCGGGATAAAGAGAATTCTGTATTTCTCTTGAAAGCACATCATCCGCAGATGAAAATGCTCCCTTCATCTCATTGTAAACGACTCCGTTTATTGTAAGCTCGGAGTCGTCATTTTCCATTTCATAATGCCAGCCTTCCTGGCTGAATATTTTATCTGTCTTGTAGATATTGGGATAAAAAACCGCATCCAGATATACATCCATCAGATTCTGGAAATCAGCATCATTGCAGCTTGCAACTGGATAAACGGTCTTATCTGGGAATGTCATTGCGTTTAAAAAAGTATTAAGTGACCCTTTGGCAAGTTCCAAAAACGGGTCTTTTATAGGGTATTTCTCAGATCCACAAAGCACCGTGTGCTCAATGATATGAGCAACACCGGTGGAGTCCTTGGGCGGAGTTCTAAAGCCTATGGCAAATACCTTATTCTCTTCATCATTTGAAAGAATGGCAACTCTCGCCCCGGTCTTCTTGTGTCTCATTAAATAACTATCTGAGTTAAGATCGTCAATATGTCTCTTTTCGACGATCTCATATGCGGATAAATTTTCTATGTTCATCAATCAGCCTTCCTTAAATGTCAAAATCGTCTCCGGAACTGAAGTCAAAGTCGAAATCAGTCTTTGAGCCGGCAGCACTTACTTTAACAGTCTCTTTATTATTTCTGTTTATCGAGATTGTGCCGTTATATTCAGGCATCTTCATTCTGGGCTCGGCACTTCTGCCATCGGAAGCATCTGCCTCAGTTTCTTTCGGAAGAACCATTCCCTCGGGAACAAAGCGGATATTCTTCTTTTCTTCGCGTGCGCGAATTCTCCTTATGCGCTCTTGCTCACGACGGGCTCTTGCTTCCTCTTCTTCCTGCTCCTGACGTTTTCTTTCCTCAGCAAAGAACTTTTCTTCCTCTTCGATGATCTTTCTTTCGCGTTCTTCCTGCTCACGACGTTCTCTCTCGAGTTCCTCTTCCTCACTGAGTTCTTCTTCACGTTCAGCCTGTTCGCGCTGCTGTCTCTCGCGTTCCTCACGTTCAGCCTGTTCGCGCTGCTGTCTTTCGCGTTCTTCACGCTCTGCCTGCTCGCGCTGCTGTCTCTCACGTTCTTCACGCTCTGCCTGCTCGCGCTGCTGTCTCTCGCGTTCTTCACGCTCTGCCTGTTCGCGCTGCTGTCTCTCGCGCTCTTCGCGTTCTGCCTGCTCACGCTGCTGTCTTTCGCGTTCCTCACGTTCTGCCTGCTCGCGCTGCTGTCTTTCGCGTTCCTCACGTTCTGCCTGCTCGCGCTGCTGTCTTTCGCGTTCTTCACGCTCTGCCTGCTCGCGCTGCTGTCTCTCGCGTTCCTCACGCTCTGCCTGTTCACGGCGCTGTCTCTCAAGCTCAAGTCGCTCGCGTTCTTCCTGCTCACGTGCAAGTCTTTCACGTTCCTCACGTTCTGCCTGCTCACGACGCATTCTTTCGCGTTCTTCACGTTCACGCATCATTCTTTCACGCTCTTCGCGTTCACGCATGATTCTCTCGTGTTCCTCGCGCTCTGCCTGTTCGCGAAGCTGTCTTTCACGTTCTTCACGAAGTGCCTGTTCACGCTGCTGTCTCTCACGTTCTGCCTGCTCGCGAAGTGCCTGCTCACGCTCTTCTTTCTCGATCAGCCTTGCGCGTTCTTCCTGTTCGCGAAGAATCTGAGCGCGCTGCAATCTGATACGATCCTGCTGTTCACGCTGAATTCTGGCAAGTTCTTCCTGCTCTTCTCTTGCACGCATTGCTCTTGCCTGTTCTTCAAGTTCACGCTGACGTATCTCTTGTTCCTGCTGTTCGCGCGGTTTCTTTCTGCGCTCTTCTATTTCACGGAATTTATTTTCACGATCTTCAGGTACACTAAGCTCAGCTTCAGGTTCCATGGTTGCTTCAAAAAGAAGTCGCTCGCGTTCTGCCTGCTCACGAAGCATTCTTGCACGCTGCAATCTGATACGTGCTTCCTGTTCACGCTGAACTCTTGCCTGTTCTTCCTGATTCTCCTGTTCACGCTGACGCCTTATGCTCTCTTCCTGCTCACGCATAACTCTCTCGAGAGCTTCCTGTTCACGTTGTAATCTTTCTCTTTCTTTTCGATCACGTAATATCTTTTCACGTGTTCCCTGTTCAAGTGCCAATCTTTCCTGTTCCTCCTGCGCTTCTTGCTCTCGCTGAATACGAGCAAGCGCTGCACGTTCGTGGAGCATTCTGGCTCTTGCCTCCTGCTCACGAAGGATCCTTTCACGTACTGCTTGTTCACGCGCAAGTCTTTCCTGTTCTTCGCGCTCTGCCTGTTCACGCTGAAGCTTTTCCTGCTCCATACGTTCTTCCTGCTCACGCTGCTGTCTTTCCTGTTCCTCGCGTTCTGCCTGCTCACGCTGTAATCTTTCCTGTTCTTCCCGTTCAGCCTGCTCGCGACGCTGTCTTTCGAGTTCTTCCTGCTCACGAAGAATTCTCTCACGTTCTTCTTCCTGCTCACGTCTGATTCTGTCTTGCTCTTCCTGTTCGCGGCGCTTTCTGACAAGTTCCTCCTGTTCACGGAGAATTCTTTCACGCTCTTCGCGCTCTTCCTGCTCACGCTGAAGTCTTTCCTGCTCTTCACGTTCTGCCTGTTCGCGCTCGAGTCTTTCCTGCTCTTCATGTTCTGCCTGTTCGCGCTCGAGTCTCTCCTGCTCTTCGCGTTCTGCCTGTTCGCGCTCGAGTCTCTCCTGCTCTTCGCGTTCTGCCTGTTCGCGCTCGAGTCTTTCCTGCTCTTCATGTTCTGCCTGTTCGCGCTCGAGTCTCTCCTGCTCTTCGCGTTCTGCCTGTTCGCGCTCGAGTCTTTCCTGCTCTTCGCGTTCTGCCTGCTCACGCTCAAGTCTTTCCTGTTCCTCGCGTTCTGCCTGCTCGCGCTCGAGTCTTTCCTGCTCTTCGCGTTCTGCATCTTCACGCTCAGCCTGTTCAAGATCTTCCTGCTCGGGTTCTTCATCTTCGGCAGCATCCATGTCTCGTCTGAATTTACCCTGCTTTGCTCTCTCACGAAGAATCTTTGCACGTTCTTCTATGTCACGACGCTCCAATTCACGAGCTTCTTCTTCCTGAAGCTCTTCCTGTTCACGACGTTCTTTGTCATCTTCCTGCTCGAGAAGCTCCTTTGCGCGTTCTTCAACGGCTTCATTTTCAGCAAGTTCTCTTTCACGAACTTTTTCCACATCAATCTGCTGTGTGCGCTGATCATCCTCGCGCTCTGCCTGCTCACGCTCTCTTTCGCGCTCTTCACGTTCTTCCTGTAAGCGCATTCCTCTTTCTCTGGCAAGCTGCTCACGGCGCTCACGACGTTCTCTTGCGCGTTCTTCTCTTTCACGGCGCTTTTTTTCACGAAGCTCTTTTTCATAAGCTCCGCCTCTGTCCATGATTTCTCCCTCGCCCATAAGTTCGCCGGTCATAAATCCTTCTCTTCGGTCGGTAGCACGACGATTGCGGGCAGCAAGAGAATTGTCACCATGATTTCCAAAGCCGCTCATCTCGGAAGCTTTCTTATATGCATAGTTGTTCTCGGGATTTGATTCTTCCTCTTCTTCCTCTTCCTCGATGATATCGGTCTCCTTTTTGGGACCCTGAGAAACAAGCATGGCTACACACGCAAGAATAAAGCCATAGTAAACGGTTACTACATACTGAGAGATCATCCTGGTCTCACCAAGACTTGGCTGCATCACAAAGAGAAAGATCATTCCAAAAAGCCATGGGATTATATTGTCTGCGTCTTTACTTCTTAAGTATCCGGCAAAAACAGCTGACATTATAACAACCGTGATCAGGTACGCAAGCTTATTTTCCGAATATATGAAGAAAGGTTTAATAGCTCCCACTTCATGGAAATAATATGACATCCATTTAGAAAAAACAACACCTACATGTCCGATACCGGCTTCCTGTATCATCATGATAAGGAAGGTGAACAGCGTTCCGCCAAGTACGACCAGCAGACTCTTTCCGCCATTCGCAAGACTTCCTTCCGCCATGAACAATACCGAGATAAGTAACGGGAAGACCGCAACAAAAGTTCCGGCATCGACATAACCCATAAATCCAACTGTTACTCCCGCCAGGAAGAACAGTATCATAAACGCCGGTCCCTTACATTCCACGGTATATATCTGCTTCAGATAACGAATTACAACATAAATCTCGATACCGAACATAACATAAAAGATTCTGTCCGTGTTGAGCTCTTTATCTGCAAATGTCTTAAGAAATGCGGGCATAAAAGATACATAACCAATGTAAACAATAGATGCTATCGGCCCTAAAAGAAGTTTTACCGCAGAACCTGTGAACATTATGAAAACACACGCAAGAAACGCTTCATAAACATACACGGTCTCTGACATATTTCCGGTAAATATCATAAAGAATCCAAGAAGTTTGGAATAAGTAATGGACAAAAGATCCTGTTCGTACGAAACGCTGTCGGATCCAACTATCGCATTGTCAAGTAAAGACGTATTTCCCGTAAAGATCGGGTCACCCACCGCAATAGTCCTGTATCTGTAAACAAATGCAGCAATAATGAGGCAGGCAACGGCAACTTTATAAAAAATCTCAAAACCTTTTTTGTGAGTATATCTGTACAATTTGACGCTGTCGAACACCTTACCGGCCAGTAACGCGACCGCATTAGTCCAGATAATTCCCAATGTGGAAAAGATTAATGTGAATCCAAGTCTGTTTGAGGCAGGAAAAAGCCCTAAAAAATAGCCTGAACAACCAACCATCACCGCATTAAAGAGTATGAATAAAAGCCATATGCACAATGTCGGTATTTTTCGTCTCAGTTTCATTCTTTAGGACTCCCCTCATTTTATTCCCATCATAATCTTTAATTATTCTTCAGGCTCTTCCCAGTTGTGATATACAGCCTGAACGTCGTCATCTTCATCAAGAAGATCGAGTATTCTCTGAAGATACTTAACAGTATCGGGGTCTGTAACAGATACATAATTTTGAGGAATCATTGTTACTTCCGCTGATGCTGTCTCGATGTTTTCTTTGCTGAGAGCTTCTACAACAGCCTGGAAATTCTCAGGAGTTGTAAGTATCTCATAGCTGTCTTCCTCTTCGTTGAAATCATCTGCTCCCGCATCAAGAACAAGCATCATGAGATCGTCTGAAGACATCTTGCATTCTTCCTTGTCGATAAGGATCTGTCCCTTATTATCAAACATATAAGATACACATCCGGGAGTACCGACATTTCCGTTTCCCTTTGTAAATGCACTCTTTACGTTAGCTGCAGTTCTGTTCTGGTTGTCTGTGAGTGCCTCAACAATGATGGCTGTTCCGCCGGGGCCGTATCCTTCGTATGTGATGCTCTTGTAGTCAACTCCACCTTCTGCGCCGGAAGCTTTCTTGATACCTCTTTCGATAGTATCGTTAGGCATGTTGTTTGCTTTTGCCTTTGCAATGACCGTTGCAAGCTTGAAGTTGTTTGACGGATCCGGACCTCCCTCCTTAACGGCAACCGCTATTTCTCTACCGATAATAGTAAAAATTTTACCCTTTGCCGCATCATTCTTTTCTTTCTTGTGCTTGATGTTAGCAAATTTTGAATGTCCTGACATATAAAATTCCTTTCATTACTCATATATAAACTATTTTGCTAATTCCGAATCTTTCACGCTTTCTGCTTCCTCTTCTTTTGGAAGTTTCTTCATAAGTACGCTCTGTACCATATGATTTCCAACGGAAAGAATCGTGAAACTATAGCCATCCACTTCGACGCTGAATTCGTCGTCTTCCTCCGGTATCCTGTCGAGCTTTGATATCAGAAATCCGTTCAAAGTTTCAAACTCCGACTCACCGAAAGACATCTCAAATTTCTTTTCAAGTGCCTCAATAGGCGCTGTGCCCTCTACAATAAACTCATCCCTGTTCTTGGTCGGTTTAATGAAATTCTCATCTTCGTCATATTCATCCATGATATTTCCGACGATCTCTTCAAGAATGTCCTCCATGGAAACAAGTCCCGCAGTCTGACCATACTCATCGATGACCACAACCATCTGCGTTTTGGATGATTGCATATTATGGAAAAGAGAATCAATATTCCGGGTCTCCGGAACAAACTTGGGCTGGCGAAGAAGTCCTTTTATCTTCCTGATCGGAAGATCCTTTTCTTTTTCCTCGGACAACTTCTTCATTGCATCACGTATATGCATGATGCCGATTATATGATCGATATCGTCAAGGTAAACCGGGAATCTGGAATTGTTGGTATCCATCATGAATCCAACAGCTTCTTTAAGGGTCATATTTGCATCAATGGCAACCATGGCGTTCCTGTTGGTCATAATATCCTGAGCTTCTTTGTCGGAAAACTCAAAAATATTGGATATCATATCGGCCTCTGTTTCCTGAAGAACGCCCTGTTCCTGGCCTTCCGAAACCATCGAGATGATTCCTTCCGTGGTTACATCGGTGAGATTCTCATCTCCCCTTACACCAAAAAGATACAAGACCGTTCCGGAGATTGCTCTGATAACCACAACAAAAGGAGTCACCAGAAATCTCATAAACGCCACCGGATAATAGCATGCCACCGCCCATTTTTCGGGACATCTGACAGCAAGGCGCTCAGGTATCCTTACGCCAAAGCTCATTGTAAGAAGCAATATAACCGCACCGGTCAAACAATATGTAAAACGGGTCGCAATAAAGGATTCACTAAGATCCAAAACATATGCGATATACCGTCCGATATCTCTTGTAACAAATCCTCCGAGAACCATGTTCACTGCTGCCGCAAAAACATTCATGGCTCTTATATGTTTCTCGGGGCTCTTCATGATATTAAGAAGTCCCAAAGCAACTTTATCTTTGTTCTCCCGACTTTTCTTTTCAACATCCTCTTCTTTGACGCGGGTTATCGCTGCATCAAATCCGAAAACGAAGATATCTGCTATAAGAACAGCCGCGAGTAAAAGAAAACTGGCAGAAGGCAAGCCTTCGTCCATAATCAGCCCTCCTGATAAGCGATTGATTAAAATAAACCTAAAACCTCAAATTAAAATATACCACATTTTAGCATAATGTACTATATATAATTCCGACAATATTAGCTAAAATGCTTCTTTACCTTATCATACTGTACATTTATCTCCTGTAATGCTCCGTTATCGCCATCCATGTTGTCGGGATGGTAGAGTTTTACAAGACTTTTATACTTTCGCTCTGCGCTTTCCCTGCTCTTACAGCCGGCAAAGAAATCAAATGTCTGTGAACCCGCCGCAGCTACCTCAGGTTCTCTTTCATAGCCGTAAGATTCATCTTCCTCCTCTTCTTCATAGTATTCGTCTTCATAATAGTCTTCTTCAGGGTACTCTTCTTCATAATACTCATTTCCCGAATAATCATCCGCATAATCTGCGTCGCCGTATGCATCACCATATGGCTCATCATAGCGCGAATCTTCGTATCCGGCGTCATCGTATCGCGAATCGTCATACCTCTCATCATATCCGCGGTCATAACGTGCTCTCTCATCGTAATACTCATGTCTTCTTCGGCGGATTATGCAGTCATCGTCAGGATAGCGGTCGGCGCTGTCATCATAAAAGCTCCTGCCTTCCTGCTCTCTTCTGTTATTCGCATTTTCAGCGGCTTCGGCATTTCTTTCTTTTTTCCACTGCGCATACTCTCTGGTAAAATGTCTTTTACCCGCATCGGGAAACAATCTGTAATACCTGTTCTGCATCACGCTCATAAAGCCTTTTCCCAATACCGCAAATCCCACGTAGAAAGCCATGTCAGCCGCGACGGCAAAAAGCAGGATCTTTCCGTAAGAAAAAAGCACGGTTATCCCAAGAATAACGCCCACAACGGGAGCAAGCAGAACAAAGCTTAAAACAAGCAAAATGACAAACGAAAATGTTCCCTTATATTTGCCTATTTCACCCTTCCACCAGGTCACAAGTTCATTGTAAAAATATCCGACTTCAGAATTTCCGATTTTCAAAAAATCCTGTGCAGTCTGTTCAAGTCTCTCGTTTGATAAAGCATCCGTGGAAATCTTATCGGGGCCGGCACTCCCCGAAAGTAAAAGAAATGTATTAAGACAATATAATCCGCAGAACACAACAGCAGTCACAGGTAACACGCAATACAGGTATTTAAGTAAGCCAAAAAACAGCTTAAGAAACCATGTAAGCATGGATAAAAAAGCCTTAAGCGCGGTTATGGCAAGACCCAATATCGCATTGGCTGCTGTAGTCAGAATAGATATCATAAAATAAACTCCCTTGCAAAACTTCTATGAAAATTTTATACGAAATACGTACCCATGTCGAGTGTCCGCCTTTTTGATAAAGAAAAAAGAGAGCCGTAAAAAAAGCTCTCTAAACAAAAAATATTTTTTAATTCATGCTTAAATATATACTCTGGGAACTCTGTGGTTAATATCGCAGGTAAGTTCATAATTAAAGCGTCCGCTTAAGTTTCCAAGCATCTCAGCCGAGATCTCTTCACCGGAAACAGGATCTTTTCCGAGAAGAACAACTTCGTCTCCCTCTTTTGCATCCGGAATATCCGTTACATCGACCATAAACTGATCCATGCATACTCTTCCGAGAATATTTGCGCGATGCCCTTTTATAAGAACATAGCCCTTATTTGAAAGGCTTCTTGGATATCCGTCTCCGTATCCGACAGGTATTGTGGCAATACGCGTCGCGCTGTCGGTAACAAAGGTTCCGCCGTAGCTTACCGGTGTTCCCTCAGGAACATCCTTTATCATTACTATATGGCTTACAAGCTCCATAGCCGGCTTAAGATCAATAATATCCTTCGCAACTTCATCCGAAGGCCACATTCCGTAGATTGTAACGCCCGCTCTTACCATATCCATGGAAGATTCGGGAACCGCAATGATGCTTGCGGAATTTGCGCAGTGATGGATCGGTATCTTTTTACCTGCGGCAGCCTCTGCACTTTTTACAAACTCAGCAAAGATCTGTTCTCTTTCTTTTACATTGGAAAGATCCTTCTCATCGGCTCTCGCAAAATGGGTAAATATACCTTCAACCTCAATACCGCTTACTTCAAATGCTTTTTTGACAAACTCTTCTCCGCTCTTGTCATGACGGATTCCTATCCTTGACATTCCGGTATCAACAGCGATGTGTATCGGAGCAGGATTCTTAATCACGCCCGACTTCATAAGTCTTTCTGCGCAATCTCCCAGCTCTTTTAACATATCTTCCCTAAATACCGCGGGCCTTATTCCCAAAGAAAGCATTTTCTCATATGCATAAGGGAATGTGTAACCAAGCACCAGTATCGGCTTTTTGATTCCATTCTCTCTGAGGTCAAACGCCTCCTCTGCCGTCGCAGTCGCATATCCCCAGATATAATCTTTATTTTCCAAAAAATTGGCAATTCTCAAAGCGCCGTGTCCGTACGCATCCGTCTTTATGACAGCCATGATCCTGACTCCGTCCGGGATATTGTTCTTCATCGCTTCAAGATTATATTCTATTGCACCAAGGTCTACTCTTGCGCAGACCCTTGAATTCTCATCATACATTTCCATTCCATCCGTTTTTCAATTCAAAATATTCTCAAGTTCATCCACTATGTCGGAAGCAACCATCGAAAGCTTTCCGTGACGAGCAGCCGCCAGATCGCCCGCAGCCCCGTGTAGATACGCTCCTATGCAGGCGCATTCAAAAGAACTAAGTTCCGTTCCCACAAGAGCTCCAAGCACGCCCGAAAGCACATCTCCGCTTCCCGCGGTTGCCATGCCGTCATTTCCGCTTATATTAATATAAATCTTTTTTTCGTTACTGTCACTAACAACGCTTCGTGCATCCTTACAAATGACCGTACAATGAAGTTCTTTGGCAAGTTCTTTTGGGTAAAAGAGAATATTCCTCTTACACTCCTTAATATCCCTTCCAAAAAGTCTTGCAAATTCAGCAAGATGAGGCGTAAGGATAAGCTTTTTGCCGTTTCTTCCAAAGTTGCCCGCAAGACGCCTAAGTTCCTTATCGGTTGAAATAAGATTAAGTCCGTCCGCATCAACAACAAGGTTCTTGTCATATCTTGAAAGAACGATTTTAAGGATCTCAGCCCCCCTACCGGTCATCCCGATTCCCGGGCCCACAACCGCTGCCGTCGACCAGTTCATCGCATCTTCAAGCTTCTCCGAAACAGGTTCATAGTCCTCATATGTATCAATAAGGGCTTCCGGAATAACAGTCTTTATGACTTCCGCATTTTCAGAAGCCGTAAACACCTTTACCATCCCTGCTCCGGCCTTAAGGCACGCTCCCGCGCTAAGCGCACATGCTCCGCTTATTTCCTTCGAGCCGGCAATTATAAGGATTTTTCCGTTTGTTCCCTTATTTGAATACTTTTTTCTCTCGGGCAAAAGAGCTGTAACTTTCTCGTCATAAAAGAAATATTCCGGAGTGTTTCCGCAAAAGCTTTCTTTTGTAATTCCGGCATCGCAGACAACAAGCTTGCCAGTATATTCGCATCCCGGATACAGAATATGTCCCAGTTTTACGCAGTTAAACGTAACAGTTTCATCAGCTTTTACACAAAGAGAACAGATCCTTCCGTCATCAGCATTTATCCCCGAAGGAATGTCGACAGACACAACAAAAAGATCGTCTCTTCTGTCTTTTTTGCAATCATTGATATAGCCGATAACCTCAGCATAACTTCCCGTAATATTTCTGGAAATCCCTATACCAAACAATGCATCTACTATAATATCCCATTCAGCAGGGCTTTTGTTGTCTCTTATATTGGAAAAAGTGTCAGCATTGATTCCGTAATTTGCCGCGATCTTAAGTTGCTTCAGGCACAGGTCGCTGCACTTAGTCATATCACCGACTACCACAAGCTTGACTCTTATGCCCCTTTGTTTTAAAAGCCTCGCGGTACAAATGCCGTCTCCGCCGTTATTTCCGACTCCGGCAAAAACAAGCGCTGTGTACTTTCTGTCTGCGTTTTTGGAAGAAATATGTTTTTCAATCTCATCAGCAACGCAAAGAGACGCTCTTTCCATCAAAATCTCAGTGCTCACTCCGAAGACCTCCGAAGTATTTCTGTCATATCTTTTCATCTCATCGCTTGTCACCGCATACTTCATAGCTTATCTCCCCTTTGAAAAAAGCTGCCATCAGGCAGCTTTTTAAATCAATTATGATGTGTAATCCTTGTCATTGCCTGCAAGAGGCCTGCGGATAGGATGTCTTCTGTCCGGATCGTATTTCATATCGAATATTTCAATAACTTCCGGCCCAAAGATCTGATGCATATAGGAATAAAGATTATAATTTTCCATCTCCGCCTGTTGCATGAGAACTATATTCTTCTTAAGTTGCACTCTGAAATCCGAAACCCATTTATCAAGTTCCGTGATGTACTCGGTATTATCATGAAGTCTCTCATAGCAAACCTTCATCGTTTCGATCATCAGCTCGTAATCGGCTTCATATATCTTTTTCGAAAGATCCCTGAGTTCATCATCGTAGGATTCGATTCTCTCGTTGCAGTCATTGATAAGTCTTGTTCTGTCTTCAATTTTTTTCTCGATAGCAGATGAATCACCCGCTTTATTGGCTTCGTCCCTAAGGGGCACAATCTCACCAAGAAGCTTTTTCTTAACCTTCTTAAGGTCCTTGGTCTCACTGCGCAACTTCCCGTCACGCTCGACAAGTGCATTCAATTCATCCGCAAGATTCGAGATCTCCGGTGTCATTTCCGTCTGCGTAAAGAGCTGGTGCCATTTGTTATCCAGCGTCAAAATGGGAATATTCTTTCCCTGTAACGCAGACATATAAGCTTCTTTGTCTTTTGCCATTAGTTTTTCTCACCTGAGTTAAACATTTTTTCCTGACCTGTTTATATTATACGATAATTTCATCAAACTGTCAGATAAATGTACATTTTCTACCACAATATAGTCAGGCACCTCGAGATCGACGTGTGCAAAGTTCCAGATGGCTTTAATTCCACACTTGCATAGTCTGTGAGCCATCGGAACTGCCTGATCCTTCGGAATGGTCAAAACAGCTATCTCTATTTTATTGTTTTTTACAAAATCTTCTACTTCATCGATCGGACGAACTTCCACATCTCTTATCTTTGATCCGAAAAGATCGGGGTTACAATCAAATGCTCCTTTGAAAACAAATCCTCTTCTTGTAAAATTCGTGTAACCCGCGATTGCCTTGCCGAGATGTCCGGCTCCGATAATAACAAGGCTGTGTTCCTTGTCTATTCCCAAAATCTTACTGATCTCGTCATAGAGATAACCTACGTTATAACCATATCCCTGCTGACCAAAACCACCAAAATTATTAAAATCCTGCCTTATCTGAGAAGCAGTGACTTTCATGATGTCGCTAAGCTCTTGAGAAGATATTCTCTCAACACCTTTCTCCTTGAGATCTCCCAAATATCTGAAATAACGCGGAAGTCTGGAAATGACCGCCTGAGAAATTTCCTTATCTGCCATATTCTGCTCCTTTATTATGTATTATTTTTAACTGAAATAATTCTTAGAATTCTCTTTTAAACAATAGTATAGATTGTTAAGGATTATACAAAATAATTATATCTGTGCGTTAAATCTATGTCAATCGGATAAAGCCACATATTCCGCAAAAACAGCTGATTTACCGCGCCATTTACTTTAATAGTGAAATCATATATTATTCAATACGAATTACATCTATTGATAATAAAGAAAGTTGAGGATAAATCATGTCATATAAAGATTATATGGTACGCGCAACCGCAGCAGATGCGCAGATAAGAGCTTTCGCTGCAACAACAAGAGATCTTGCCGAATACGGAAGAAAAGCACACCACCTCTCTCCCATTGCCGCAGCGGCACTCGGACGTCTTATGACAGGCACTGTAATGATGGGAACAATGATGGATAACGATCAGGACCTCATAACCGTAAAGATGGACGGTGACGGTCCTTTAAAAGGAGTTCTTGCAACAGCCGACAGGTTTGGTAATGTTAAGGGCTATGTTACAAACCCTTATGTTGTCATGGAACCAAATGCGGCCGGACATTTAAATGTAGGAGGCGGAATCGGCGAAGGTACTCTCACCGTTATCAGGGATATGGGGCTAAAAGAGCCCTATGTCGGCCAGGTTCCTCTGTATACCGGAGAAGTCGCCGAAGATCTCACATACTATTTTACCAAGTCTGAACAGACTCCTTCTTCAGTCGGACTCGGCGTTCTTGTTGAAAGAGAGAATCTTTCCGTTATCGCCGCAGGCGGATTTATCATCCAGCTTCTGCCCTTCGCTTCCGAAGAAGTAATATCAAAGCTCGAGGAAAATCTTACAAAATTCTCTTCGGTTACTGATATTCTCAAGGCCGGAAAGGCTCCCGAAGATTTACTTAACATAATTCTCGAAGGCTTCGATATAGAGATCACAGATAAAATTGATTTAAATTTTTTCTGCAATTGCGACAAAGACAGGGTTGAAAGAGCCCTTATGTTAATTGGCCGAAAAGAGCTTCAGGAGCTGATTGACGATGGAAAACCCATAGAATTATGTTGTCATTTTTGTAACAAAAAATATATCTTTAAAACGTCTGAACTCCTTGAAATTCAAAGAAATTTGAAATAACACCTTTTATAAAAACAGATTATGCGTTATACTATTGCTTAGATGTTAGTAACATTTTACTAACAAAGTTACAGGGGTTTTAACAAAGGAGGTAATAGTATGACAAGACACACTGTAAAAAAATCGCGTGCCATCAGGACCGTCATGTCCTTAACTCTGGCATCGACTATCTTTCTGACTTCCGGTATAGGTGCAGCCGTTGCACATGCCGGAGGAAAAGAAGGTGTACATATAAATAACACTTCTGGTGTAGCCAGTATCAATGATTTCAAAAAGCTTGTAGAAGAAGGAAAGGATATGTCCGATAAAACAGTTATCCTTTCAACCAATGATGCACAATGTAATTTCGATAAATATCCTTATGTTGCATCTCTTAAGAACTTTTTTGAAGATAGCTTGAAGTCTGATGTTGTTCTTATCGACACAGGTGATTTCTGTGAAGGTAAAGATATGGAAAAATTTTGGAGTGCCAACGGTGGTGCTCAGTGCATGAACACTTACGATAACGATTATGCCGCTTTCCTTGCAATGAATGAAGCCGGCTATGATTTTGCTAATTTCGGAAATTACGGATTCAACTACGGATCCGATATAAATACAAACAATTATTTTGATTCAGGTTGCAGCATTGTTAATTTCGACTGTGCCGACAAGGCAATGAATGCTGCTTGCAAAGGCAAAGGAAAGGATTTCTCACAGTCATCCGATTGCTTCTCAAGCATTATGAAGCAAAACAGCCTTTGTGACAACAGCTTCATGTATGACTGTGCTAATTCAGACATGAAGATCGGCTTCTTCGGATTGCCCGAATATGAAGCTTTAGGAAACTATGACTTATCCAAGAATTCTGAATGGTATACTTGCGCCGAACAGCAGGCTCAGAGTCTTAAGGAAGATGGTGCCGACCTTGTTATCTGCATGTCCCAGCTTGGCTTGGGTGATGCTCTTAAGGGTGGCAGCGGAATCTTTAATCTGCTTGGCAATTTGTTTGGCCTTGGCGGAAAGAGTGCCTCAAAGGGTGCATCCAAGGGCGGATCAGGCATGGATTTCATCGATCTTCTTCTCGACGGTTGCTCTCTCTTCGCTGAAGGCGAAAGCGCTCTGCCCCTTAAGTTAGCTGATATGCTTCTTCGTAATATCGGTGTAACAATTCTTGATAACAACAGCAAGTCTATCGAAGATAATTTCCTCTTCTCTCTCGATGACATCATCAAGAACCTTGGTGGTGATTCAAACATCTCCAAGTTCGTAAGTGATATGATCGGTGGATTTGGTTTCAACCTCTTCGGCGATGCTGATTGCGACTTCGATTGCAATTGGGATTGGGATTACAACAGCTGCACAGGAAAGACCAACGGCAAGTCAACACCTCAGCCCAAGCCTTCACCACAGCCTAAATGCGGTGACACACCTCAGCCTCAGCCCAAACCTTCACCACAGCCAAAGCCCACTCCACAACCTAAGGGTGGCACATCCACTCCAAAACCGGACGGAGCCGCTGCACCTAAGGGCGAAACCGTTCCGGCTAAACCCGACGGAGCTGCTGCACCTAAGGGTGAGACTGTTCCGGCTAAACCTGACGGAGCTGCCGCTCCTAAGGCTGAAACCGTTCCCGCTAAGCCCGACGGAGCACCTGCCCCTCAGTATCAGCAGAACAGCAAGTCATTATTTGACGAATTATTCCCTGAAGAAGAGGATGATGATTTCTTCTGGTTCTAATTTTCGAATAAAAAAGTTTTAATATATATCGAACCACTTCTTTGATCATATATCAGGGAAGTGGTTCTTTTATTAATATATTAAAATATAAGTTAAAAATTTAGGGGTTTAATTAATTTTCTTTTTACGTTATACTATTATTTAAGCATTGGGGCCCAAGATGCTTACTACGTGACACAACAGAGATTTTAACATCAAAGGAGGTAGTAGTATGAAAAGACACAATGTAAACAAAGCGCCTGCCATTCGGGCTGTAATATCCCTGGTCATGGCTTCTTCTCTCTTTCTTTCTTCAAATCTCGGTGCATCTGTTGCACATGCCGAAGAAAAAAAAGTTTCCTACAACTATAAAAGCTCAGTTAACGGAAACGTATCCGACTTCGTAAAAATGGCGGACGAAGGCAAAGATTTCTCCGGCAAGACAGTTATTATTTCCACAAACGATGTACATGGCGCAATTCAGAAATATCCATATGTAGCGGCTCTAAAAAAATTCTTCAGTACAGAGCTTAAAGCTGATGTCCTGCTCGTTGACTCAGGCGATTTCAGTCAGGATAAAAAACCCAAAGGCAATGAAGGTGCCGACAGCGCCTATTGTATGGAAGAGTCCGCAGGTTTAGCCGGTGTTGAAGCTATGAACGCCGCCGGTTATGATATGGCAACTTTAGGAAATCATGAATTTGAAGGTTTTGTTGCCCTTGATGATAATCTTAAAAAAGCACAGTTCAAGGTTATCAATTCAAATTTGGTTACCAAAGATGCATATAACAAACTGGAAGAACTGGCCATTTCCTATAAAAATGCAAAAAATGACAAAGACGCCAAAAAGACATTCAGCAAAATAATGGACACATTTGGCAGCTTTACCGAGAAAGATTATTATCGCCAGCCAAATTATATATATGAATCCAAATCAGGCATAAAAGTCGGATTCTTCGGACTTCTTACAGAAGAAGCCAGCCTTAACAGTAAATTAAAAAATAAATATAAAAAACTCAAATCAAATATTAAACTGGATAAAAATAACATAATAGATTTTGATCTGGCTTCTACTTGCGCAAAATACCAGATTGAATCATTGAGAGACAACAGCGCTGATATTGTTATCTGCCTTTCACACTTAGGTCTTGAAGACGATCGCGAAGGAAACAGAAGCATTGACATATATGATGCTGTTACAAGTAAAGAGCCATATAAAGCTCTTTATCCGCTCGACCTGGTACTCGACGGCCACTCTCATAACAAAGTATCTGCAGGTGAAAACGATGAGCCCTTATTGTCAGGAGAGATGTTACTCAGAGAAGTCGGCATCACAATAATCGGTAAGGATGAGCAGAATAAAGCAAAAATCGAAAAGTCAGTCCTTGTTACAATCGATGACATAAAAGAAAGTATTGGCCCTGACGAAAAAACCGCTGAAGTTGTTTTAAAACTGATGGAAAACTATCACAGCAGTTTATTAGACAGTAAACAAGATCCATATGTAAATGATCTCCTCGATCATACAGCAGAACAGTCAGACAACGAAAGGAGGAAATCAGCATGAACATATTAAAAAAAGCAACCGGTAAGGCATTTCTTTCATTAACCCTTGCCACTACCCTATTCTTTTCACCAAATATCAATGGTTCGACTGCACATGCCGGCGTAGGACCTATCAGATACAGTATCGACCACAAAATCACCAGAAATTTTTCTGAAATAGAAGAAAAATATAATAACAACTTCTCAAATAAAACTGTAATCCTCACAACAAACGATGTGCACGGAGCCGTCGATGGTTACCCATACCTTGCCGGAATGAAAGATTATTTTGGAAAACTTGGTGCAGATGTCATTGTCGTTGACGCAGGCGACTTCAGTCAGACTAAACCGGAGGCCACGAAGAAATATATTAATTCCAAGAACGGCCTTGCTTTTAAATGTATGAACTCAGTAGGCTATAATTATGCTACTTTAGGCAATCACGAAGGAACAAACTTAGGTGACCTAAATAAAAACATTGCCGATACAGAAAAAAAACCAAAGTTTGAAATTATCTCTTCAAACATACTTGATCCCACAAAAGGAACTCCTCTTTATACGTCATGTGCCATACACAAAACCACAATCGAAGGCGCAGACAACGTAAATATCGGTTTCTTTGGACTAACTACCAAAGACGCCGAAAGCTCAAAAAGCAAAATGCTGCTAGAAGGCGCCATGCAAGAATGTGCCGAGGCTCAATATAACCTTTTAAAAAATGAAGGAATAGAAATAGAAGAAGGAAAAGAGAAAGAAAAAGCCGATATTGTTATTTGTCTTTCTCACTTAGGTTTAGAAGATGAATTCGCAGATCGTGGAGAATCAAGTTATGAAATATACAGAAAAGTGAACCAAATCGATCTTATGATTGACGGTCACTCACACAGCATTATAACTCCACCCGAATATGGCAAGCCTCTTATCTACAAAAAAGAAAACGGCGATGATGTAAATAACGATCCCATCCTCTCTACAGGAACAGAATTCCAAAACATCGGCGTAGTAATAATCGACAATCATGAAAAAGCAATTAAAGACGCCTTCCTTATAGAAGAAAAAGTCTTTAAAAGCTTTGAACCAATCAGTCCTGAAAATAACGATGCTGCTGCCGCTACAGCCAAGGTTGTAGAAGAGGTAAAAAAAGAATCAAAGAATGGTTCCAAAAAACAGTAATATAAGCAATAAAGGAAGCAACAACTAAGAACACAAATCATATGTCCCAACAAAAAGCCACCTGTTTGATAGCTAAACATCAAACAGGTGGTTCCTTTTTGCCGCAATCACAATACTTCAAGCACGGCTTTCTATCCGATTTAATAGATTTTAAGGGTTACATTTTTTACAAGACTGATAGCCTTTGCTGATTAGCTCATCTCTGCTTCCCTCATAATACCACTTATTCTTTTCACTCATAGAAGACACACTACCGCAGTATGGATAATGAAACTTCTTTGTATTCTTATTTGCTATATATGTAGCTATCTGTTCACCATTACTATCTGATGATGGCTCGCCACTCTCGATGTTCTGATCCGCTGAATCTGAAGAAACCTTAAAATCTTGTGTTTCCGGTGAAAAAACATAGTTTTCATCAGCATAGTTGCTTCCATCAGCATAGTTTATAATCACGCCCGGCTGCACATTGTAACAAAAAATATTAAAGCGCACCCCTTTCCCGTTATCCTCAACGGAAAGTGCCTCCATTTGTACTCCATCGCATAGCAAATTGCTTCCGGAAAAAATCGGTGTAACTCTATACATTACGTGATTTCCAGTACGGTGAACATAAGAAGCAACCATATTCTCATATGGGAGCATCCCTTCAACATTCATGTATCTGGTGCCGGTTATCAGGTTTTTCTCATTGGCATTCTCTCCTGTAAGCTGATAACCAATCATATGGCATCTGTTATAAAGATACGGTGGCTCCGAATCTACAAGCCCCGGATATTTATTCTGATTCCACCCCGAAGTTTTAACAGAACCAATAGATCCACGCGCCTCCGTTGGCATTAGGTCTTTTCCAATACATGTTTCTGCAGTAGTACATCTACCAAGCCGATCAAGTCTACCGTAACTCTCAAAAGAAACCGTTGTTAGCTCATCAGCATCAAATGATGGACTATTACCATTTAGCACTATTGATGCCTTATCCGAATACTTAGGAATCCCTCCATCCGCGTTAACCGTTACCAAGGTTATTCCTGGTATATTCATAGTTATGCCGATAAGCACAACTATCGCAAATACTTTGCTTATCAAGGAATGTACTTTCTTCATTAAAATCCCTTTCGCACTAACAATGAAACCAATTTAATAATATCAGCGAAAACTTAAACCGCTCTTAACTCAAGATAAATTCTAAATTCAAAATGATAATATAAATATGAAAAACCCTCGGCACTAACCGAGGGTTAAGTCATATTCATGAAAATAATATAATCACATTGGGATAGGCGGAGATGAAGTGGAGCCTTCGAAAATAGGTGCAATATCAGCAACCTCCTCAGCTCTTACCCAATTTTCCATTCCTTCTTTCCAAACCAATGAATCCTTATCAAAAGTTCCTTTTGATAGCATCTCCTTAAACTTGCTTATGTCATATGGTCCCTTTTGCTTTCCATCACCAGCAAGATAATATCCTGCTGTTGGAATTGGCGGAGGAACCACTTTATCCTTTTTATTAAAAAGACCTCCTATAGCACCCGAAACTTTCTCAGTCACCGTTGGTGCATCACTTTTTTCTGCCTCATCAAGCTTCTTTTCCGCCGCTATCTGAGACTTAATATCTCCAATTGCAGTTACCACACCTTTGGCAAACATTGCCGTTTTTCCCTGCGACAGCTTTTCAAGTTTCTTGTATTCTGCAGAAGTTTTATTTATCTCAATAGCAGAAATATTAATGCTCGATAATTCAACTCCATAATCATTATGAAGTTTTTCTTTTATATCTGCCTCTATATGTCCCCCAACATCAGGAATCATACTTTCAATCTGGATTAAAGGTATATTATTGTCTTTAGCAAATGTTGATACAACACTTCTTACTCTTCCGCTGATAAAATCACGAACTTTCTCCTTAAGTGCTTCTGTAGTTATTTCCGAAAGGCTATGGCATTTTATAAACTGATTAACATCTTCTATTCTAAAATTCATCGAGCCGCGTACAGCTACCGGAACAGCTATATCTCTATGTCTCCCATCGAATGAATTAATTGGCCCAACACCAAATGGTATCTGTATAGTATTAGCTTTATTAATAAAATATATTTCTGCTTGAAACGGACTTCCTCCCTGATAAAGCGTTCCAATCAAAGTTGCAAGAACAGGAAAGTTCTCTGTTTCAATCACCTTATCATAAGGCCCTTCAATATATTCTTGTGCTTTTCCATCTGCACCAGAATAAACAAACACAGCCGCAGAACCATCTCTTACCCTAAGAGAAGATCCCCAACGAATTGCATTTGATCTCTGGCTTGTCTGACTCGTTGTACCTTGCGGATGCCACTTCCATACAAGATAATCAGTCTCATCGCATCGAATGACATCCATAAATCCGCCATCATTTTTCCCAAATATAGCCATCGTAAATCCTCCTGAACAATGCATTATCATACAAAACAACTACCATAGCTAATATTACTGCTGTCTTTGAAATCACTTCCTCTTAAATAACGAAAACGGCTTTGCGCTTTCTATTTCAGCCATCTTTTTATCGTATAATTCCTGAATTTTGCCAAAATCCCCGTCATTGCCAAACGATAACTTAGCTTTTTCATAAGTCTGATGAAACTTTGTTTCCCAAGCTTTTATGACTATTCCTGCAACTTCTTTAGCAGCTTCTCTTCCTGCTAAAACTCTCGCGTCCATATAACCGGCAGCAAGAATCATAAACTCGAATATATCTTCTTTAGTATTAGGAACGACAAAATTTCTGATGAGACTAGCTATTTTCTCATCTGTGGGATTATCACTTCTTCCAGAAAGCTTGGTTGCCAGAGCATCTGTAACTGTATTGCGCTTCTTTTCAAGTTTCTCTATTTCCGTAGTAAGCCCCCTGATGGCATCTGCAGTCTTACCATTCCGAATCTCATAGCCACATAAAGGGCAAACAGCAGACATTGCACTAAGCGAGTGTCCACATTTAGGACATTTACGTGCTTCTTCCGCAATTCTTTCTTGCTCAGATAACTTTTTGGCTTCTCGTTCCATGTCTTTTTCTTGACGATCTCTGGCTATATTTTCACGTGTTTCTTGAGCCGCCGAACTTATTGTCTGCGCTGCATCACTGATTCCCTGTGAAGCTTTTCCAATAGCTTTTCCAACTTCATTTAAAAACGCCATTTTGCACCTCCAGTTAACCATACTTCGATTATAATTATACCTCTAGACGTTTATTTCGACCACAAAAAAGAGTCAGTCCCTATGACTGGCTCTCACATAATATCATTGGCATTTTTCCAAGTAATCTTGCCCTGTAGTATGCACTACATCATAAACTTCAACATCAGGTAAGTATTCATGTATATCCTTACAAACGTCACTCCTATCATATTCAACATTATGGAAATCGGTTATAACATACTTTGCATTCTTAAATTCGCTCAAGAACGCAAATCTTTTTCCACCAGGGACATTAGTATAATCATTTGCTACGACTACTATAGGAACATCGATCTCTATGTTAGGGTTTTCTTGAATTTCAGTATTTACATCAAATACATTTATGTACATATATTGCAGTTTTGCTGTATTTTCTTCAACTAATTCACTCATATAATCATCTGATACGGTATTAGAAAAATAGGACAGATACATTCCGTTTTCTAGTTCATTGTTAATAGTAATTTTTGTATCATTCGGAAAGAAATCCGGATTCTCTGCTACAAACTTATTATGAGCATTAATTACATCACAAAACTCCTCATACCCTTCCATTCCATTTAGATACTTTATGCTCAAACTTATTGCATTATTGTCCGTATTATATCTGAGTACCTTAAGGTCATCATGCGAAAATAAGCCAATAGCATCTGCCCACTCCTTATGAACCGATTTAATATTATACCGATGAACATAAAAAGTCGGACCACACGCATATAATGCTGTTAACATCAGTATTAAGATAGGCATAATGAGCAATATTCTTTTTTTCATATCATTTTATAGAACTGTCTCCCTCACTAAAGCCGTACATTTATGGACATTTTTCTAAACAATATTTTCCATAGCGTATATCTTTAAATGCTAATAGGTCCTTGTATTTACTTCACTATATCTCTATAACATTCAGGCCTTCTGTCTCTAAAAAGCCCCCATGAAGATCTCATCTTTCTGTTCTCTTCAAAGTTATATTCCGCATATATAATCTCTTCTTTGTCACGACTTGCCCTGGAGATCACATCTCCCGTCTCATCGGTAAGGAAGCTGCTTCCGTAGAAGCACAGGCTTGAAGTCTGGTTGCCGTTTTCCTCGCAAGGATTGACCTTTTCTGTTCCGATTCTGTTTGCAGCAGCAACAGGAATAACGTTTGCAGCGGAATGTCCCTGCATGGTTCTCATCCAGTGTCCCGAGCTGTCAACATCAAGTATAGGTTCAGATCCTATTGCTGTCGGATACAGGATAATATCGGCGCCGTTTATCGCAAGACACCTTGCGGTCTCAGGGAACCACTGATCCCAGCATATTCCCACGCCTACATTTCCGACCGAGGTCTTAAACACCTTAAATCCGGTATTTCCGGGCGTAAAATAGAATTTTTCCTGATAATAATGATCGTCCGGAATGTGAGTCTTTCTGTATATGTCTACTATCTCACCGTCAGAATCTATCATAACAACAGAGTTATAGAATACATTCTCATCTTTTTCAAAAATACTTATTGGCATTACCACATTGTTCTTTTTACAGAAATCCTTGAAATAAACTACCGCAGGATTTGTAAGTGCTGGCTCTGCAAGCTCATAATAATCGTATCTTCTCTCCTGGCAAAAATACTTTCTTTCAAAAAGTTCAGAAAGAAGAATGAGCTTTGCACCGTTCTGTGCCGCTTCCAAAGCAAGTTTTCCCGCTTTTTCTATATTGCGCTTTACCTGCTCCTCATCGGATGCCACGCTCTCTCCGCATGCAAACTGGATACATGCAACTTTGACAGTATCTGACATTTTAATGTCCTCCGTATTATAGACAAGTTTTTTATTTATTCCGGTATCTGCTGTGTTATGCAGTGAATATTTCCGCCGCCAAGCAGAATGTCTGTAGCAGGGATGCCTACAACTTCTCTGTCCGGATGAATATCTTTTAATATATCAAGAGCTCTCTTATCGCTCTCCTTATTCGCTCCGCCAAACTGAGGAACAAGAAGTGCTCCGTTAATATAATAATAATTCACGTAACTTGCGGCAAGTCTCTCTCCTACGCTTCTTTCATCTTCGCCGTCCTCAAACACATAATTGGCGAGATTATCTTCATTTATAAGAACGGGAACATCGGGAATCGGAAGCTTGCGAATCTTTATTTTCCTGCCCTTCGCATCTGTCTTACCCATAAGATAATCATATGATGCCTTCGAAAGCTCGTATTGAGGGTCATTCTTATTATCGGTCCACGCAAGAACAACTTCTCCGGGCTTTGTGAATGCGCACACATTATCTACATGCTCGTTCGTCTCATCATTGTAGATTCCTCTGGGAAGCCATAAAACTTTCTCAGCTCCGAGATATGTCTTTAGCTTTTCTTCTATCTGTTCTTTTGAAAGAGAAGGATTTCTTCCCTTGCTTAAAAGACAGCTCTCAGTAACCATCAATGTTCCGTCGCCGTCCGTATGAACAGATCCGCCTTCAAGGATAAATGGCTCCGCATCGTAATATTCATATCCGCAAAAATCGCAGAATTTTTCGGGAACTGCATTATCCTTATCCCAGCTTGCATAAAGTCCGTCAAATTCGCCGCCCCATGCGTTAAAGCCAAAATTCACGCCTCTTTTCGATCCGTCTTTTCCCGAAACAAATATTGGTGCAACGTCTCTTGCCCACGAATCGTCGGTATCGATCTTTATAAGATTCATCGCATGATCAAGTCTTCCTCCGCAGTCTGTGCAGATTTTTCTCGCTATCAGATCGGTGAACTCTTTTGCCTCCGCGTAATACAGAGGATTATTCGGAACAAGAAGATATAAGTCTTCTCTTTTTAATATCTCATAAAAGATCATTCCAAAAGAAGCAAGCGCTCCGCTTCTGTCTTTTCCCCAGCTTCCCGGTCTTGTGGGATATATCATTATTGTGCCTTCATGCCGGTCAAACTCCGCCTGCATACGAAAGCCGTCATTTATGGGCAATGCGCCCTTTCTCGTTATCTTCAACCTAACTCCTTACTCATAATCTTGATTTAAAATCGTCATATGAAAACTTCTTAAGTACTTCAACACTTCCGTCTTTATGCATAATATCGATATCGGGAAGCGGCATACCGTTAAATGTATTGTTCTTTACCATGCTGTAGATTGCCATGTCTTCAAAAGTGAGCCTGTCACCAATCTTAATTTCCCGGTCAAAGCTGTAATCGCCTATAACGTCACCCGCAAGGCATGTTCTCGATGACAATCTGTAGGTATACTCTTTTTCATCGCAAAGGCCCGAATCCTTAAGAGGCGGCCTGTAGGGCATTTCAAGCACATCGGGCATGTGACACGCAGCCGATGTATCAAGAATAAGAACAGGATAATCCTCCGTCTCAACAATATCCATCACCGTGGTAACAAGATATCCCGCATCAAGTGCTACCGCTTCACCCGGCTCAAGATATACATCAATATCATACTTCTCTTTAATATATCTGATAAGATTTTTAAGCCCCTCTCTGTCATAATCAGGCTTTGTAATATGATGTCCGCCGCCGAGGTTTATCCATTTTATCTGTGAAAAGAATTCTCCAAAGTCATTTTCAACTTCGTTAAAAGTCGCCTCAAGTGGCTCAAATCCCTGTTCACACAGAGTATGGAAATGAAGTCCCTCCACTCCTTTTGGAAGCGGATCCGGAAGATTTTCTCTCCTTATTCCAAGGCGCGATCCGGGTGCACAAGGATCGTATATCTCATGTTCTTCCTGCGTGCTAAATTCAGGATTGATCCTTAGTCCAACAGAAAGTTTTTTCTCTGAGACTGCTTTCTCCCATACGTTTCTGTGGTGTTCAAGCTGTGCTATAGAGTTAAAAACTATATGATCTGCAACTTCACACACAAGAGGAAATTCCTCATCCTTAAATGCCGGCTCAAATACGTGATTCTCGAGCTTTTTCTTTCCCTCAAAGGGCTTTATCATTTCTTCGTAAGCAAGCTTCGCCTCGTAAAGTCCCGAAGCCGTAGCTCCCTGAAGGTATTCTCCTATAAGAGGATACGTACTGTACGCAGAAAAAGCCTTCTGTGCAAGAAGAATCTTTGCCCCCGTGCCTTTGGCAATATCCGATAAAATTATCAGGTTATTCAAAAGTTTCTGCTCATCTATAACATAAGCAGGCGTTGTTATTTCGGTTATGTTCATTAAAACTCTCCTAAATCCTATTTACTGCTCAATTTCCTACAACAAAAAACAAACAAAGCTCCACTTCTAAAATAAAAAGTGAAGCTTTGCCTATATTATAATCGCTTAAAACAATCTCAATCAACCAAAATCGGATTCTCGTCAACCACCCAAGGAAGTCCGTATTCATTAAGCATCTCCATATATGGATCGGGATCGAACTCATCTGTTGTATATACGCCCGGCTTTTTCCACTGACCGTTTACAACAAGGGCTGTTCCGATCATTGCAGGCACACCTGTTGTGTAGCTGATAGCCTGGCTTCCGAGTTCTTTGTAGCACTCCTGATGATCGCATACATTGTAGATATATACAGTCTTTTCTTTTCCATCTTTGATTCCGCGGAAAATACATCCGATATTTGTCTTTCCTACAGTTCTGGGACCAAGGCTTGCGGGATCCGGAAGAAGTGCCTTAAGGAACTGGATAGGCACAATATCTCTTCCCTCAAACTTGATAGGAGTCGTTGAAAGCATTCCGACATCTTCAAGGCAACGCATATGGTCAAGATAACTCTGTCCAAATGTCATAAAGAAGCGGATTCTCTTAACTTCAGGGAAGTTCTTTCCGAGAGCTTCGATCTCTTCATGGTGAAGAAGATACATATCTTTCTGTCCAACTTCAGGGAACTCATATACTCTCTTGATCTCCATAGGCTTTGTCTCAACCCAGTGGCCATCCTCCCAGTAGCTTCCGTTTGCGCTTACTTCACGGAGATTGATCTCAGGATTAAAGTTTGTTGCAAAAGCATAACCATGGTCTCCGCCGTTGCAATCAAGGATATCGATATAATGAATCTCGTCAAAATAATGCTTTTTTGCATATGCGGTAAATACGCTTGTTACGCCGGGATCAAATCCTGTTCCGAGAAGGCCTGTTATTCCTGCCTCCTTGAACTTATTCATATATGCCCACTGCCAGCTGTAATCAAAGTATGCTGTAAATCCCTTCTCCTTGCAGCGCTTCTCATAAATCTCACGCCACTTCGGATCGTCTGTATCTTCAGGCTCATAGTTTGCTGTATCGATATAGTCAACCTTGCACTCAAGGCATGCGTCCATGATCACAAGATCCTGATAAGGAAGAGCAACGTTAAGAACAGCGTCAGGCTGATACTCCTTAATAAGTGCGATAAGCTCGTTTACATCATCTGCATTTACAGACTTTGTAGTAATCTTGACACTGCTACCGCTCTTTTCTATCTTTTCCTTTAATGCATCACACTTAGAAACTGTGCGGCTCGCAATACAAAGCTCAGTAAATGTCTTGCTGTTCTGACAGCATTTCTGTATCGCAACCTGTGCGACGCCACCGCAACCTATAACTAATAATCTACTCATATTATCTCCTTTCTATAAGATAACACGGATCATGAAGTAATTCGCCCACTTGCAAGCAAGCTTGTAATTGGCCGATTACTTATGGCCATGTTATCTTGACATGTCCTCCTCTTCCTGAAGCAAATCTTCTACATACTTGGGGAGCATAAACGCTCCTTTATGTAAATGTGTAGTGTAATACCACGTCTTTATTCCTCTTTCATCCCATCTGTCGGGATTAAAATCCTTGAGCGGATGGTACTTCTTGCTGGCGAAGCCAAAAAGCCAGTATCCGGCGGGACATGTGGGAATATGCGCCTGATAAACCCTGTTTACCGGGAACACTCTGTACGCCTTCCTGTGCATTGCCCTGCAACTCTCTTCATCCTCATCATAGAACGGGCTTCCATGCTGATATACCATTATTCCATCGTCATGAAGCGCTTTATAGCAGCTTCCGTAGAACTCTTTGGTAAAAAGACCCGCTTCATGTCCCAAAGGTTCTGTCGCGTCATTTATTATAAGATCGTACATATCATCACATTTGCGGAGGTACTTAAGACCGTCCTGATAATAGATATGTACTCTGTCATCCTCAAGACCTACCGCATTGTCGGGGAAATACTGCTTGCAGACATCCACAAACATATTGTCCGGCTCAACTACGTCGATTACCTTGATCTCCTCATAATGAGTAAGCTCTCTGGCAACACCGCCGTCACCGCCACCGAGAACGAGAACTCTCTGAACCTTGGGATGAACGGCCATAGGAACATGTACGATCATCTCATCATAAGTAAACTCGTCCTTCTCGGAAAAGATAATATTACCGTCCGAAGTAAGGAATTTGCCAAACTCAGGCGAATCAAAAACATCTATTCTCTGAAATTCGCTGCTGCCGGAAAAAAGCTGCTTGCTGATCCTGATACTGATCTTAACATTTCCGGTATGCATATCACTGAACCAATAATCCATCTCTGCCATTATCGATCTCCTATTTATTTTAATACAAAAAGCTCCGAAATATCTTCGCTCTCAGGTCCCTGCATCGCACATCCCTTCTCCATAGCCGTCTTAATATACGAAAGGATATCCCCTGTTATTACTTCGCCCGGAGAAAGAATCGGTATTCCCGGAGGATAACACATTACAGATTCGGCACTTATCCTTCCTACACACTCTTCGATAGGAAGCTGCTCTTTTTCCGCATAAAAAGCTTCCTGAGGCGTAGCCTTGACGATAGGTGTAACATACTCTGCCGAGAAAAAGCTCTGCTCAGGCTTAGAATAAAGTCTTCTGATATCCGCAAGCGCTCCCGCAAGTCTCTCTATATCCTGAAGTCTGTCTCCTATAGAAATATATGCCATGACATTCGACAAGTCTCCAAACTCCATCTGAATGTCATATTCATCTCTGAGAAGATCGTATACCTCTATTCCCGTAAGACCGATGCTTCTCGTATTTACAACAAGCTTGGTCTCATCAAAGTCAAAGATACTTCCTCCGTTTATAAGCTCATTGCCATAAGCGTAATATCCGCCTATATCATTTATCTCTTCTCTGGCGTACTGCGCCATCTTAGTTACTTTTTCAAAACTGTCATGTCCGTTGAGAGCAAGATTTCTTCTGGAAATATCAAGACTTCCCAAAAGAAGATAACTTGCACTTGTAGTCTGGGTCAGATTTACAATACGGCTGATATAGCCGATATTCGCATCCGATCCGCAAAGAAGTATCGAACTCTGCGTAAGACTTCCACCGGACTTATGCATACTGATAGCTGCCATATCCGCACCGGCAGCCATAGCATTTAAAGGAAGCCCGGGTCCAAAATACAAATGAGTTCCATGTGCCTCATCAACCAGAGCTTTCATTCCGTTTTCATGTGCAAGATCGACAATTGCTTTAAGATCTGAACAAATTCCGTAATACGAAGGATTGTTTATCAGAATAGCCTTGGCATCGGGATTTTCCTTCACTGCCTTCTTTACATCTGCAATCTCCATACCAAGCGGAATTCCAAGCTTGGTATCAACCTTCGGATCAATATATACAGGTACAGCCCCACATAAGATAAGTGCATTTATCGCACTCTTATGCACATTTCTGGGCATGATGATCTTTTCACCTTTTTTTACATGAGAAAGAACCATCGCCTGAACAGCACTCGTCGTGCCATTTACCATCATAAATGCATGCGCGGCGCCAAATGCATCCGCCATAAGCTCCTCAGCTTCCTTGATAACAGAAACCGGATGACAGAGATTATCCAGAGGTTTCATGGAATTAACATCTATCCCAACACATCTGTCACCCAAAAAACGTACCAGTTCAGAGTTCCCTCGTCCCCTCTTATGCCCAGGTACATCAAAAGGTACAACCCTTTGCTTGCGAAATTTTTCAAGAGCGTCATAAACAGGCGCTTTCTTTTGTCTACTAAGGTCCAACTGCCGTTCCTCCTACCATCGAGAAATGGTGTTGCACAAGTTCTCTATCAAAAAAGAGCGGTGCGTACAGTGTAAAGCGTACGCACTACTCCCCAATCAATTCTAATTGTGCAGCAAAATTATGATACTATATATCTTCCCATTATGAAAGTAAAATTTCGCAGGAAATAAAGTATTTAAGCTACTATTCTATTATTCTGTATATCTGTGTCAAAATGCAAAATTAAATGTGTAATTGAGCCCCGCATTGTAAATCTTATCATTGCTCTGTGTAATCTCTAATGTCGCATCTTTCCAGCCGTTCAGCTTAATGATTCCTTTAATATTGTTTCTGTTTCCGGTAAACTCAAGCTCTCCGTTACCTTTATCTTTAAAGGTTCCTTCCAAAAGAGCCATCTGATGAATTGAAATTACAGCCTCATTAGTGTTATCAGCACCTTTTCGTGTTATAAGTATACTGCTGAGAGTATCTGAATCCTGAGTATCGACAAATATTCCGTATGCCGATCTGTCAGGGAATTTAAACTTCTCTTCTCTTGACTGGGCAATTTCATATGCAAGAGCCACGCATCTGTTATGAGTGGTATCCTCCATGAATTTGCTTGCAAGTTTAGGATCTACGGCTTCGCCATTTTTGCTGTCGCCGATACTTTTCTTCATTACATCTTCTTTAACTGCATTCCAGTTTTTCTGGTCTTCAAGAAGTTTTTCTCTCTTAGCGACATCCGATATGCCGGCAACTCTTGTACAAAGTGTATTTAACTCGCAATCCCATACAGTACGAACAAGTCCTGCAGCAACATCCTTCTCTTCTTCTGTAACAGCCATTGAAGAAAATTCTGAGTACTTTTTAGCGATCTTCTCTACTCTGTCAATCTCATTCTGCATTGATGTCGCATCAGCTATAGCATCCTTAATCTCTTCTTTGATTTCAAATGAGTGATCCTTGAAAAAATCAAACTTTGATGGATCTTCTGAATCCGCACTTCCTGCAATCTGTATTGCATTCGCATTTACATTTGCAGTGACCATTTTAACATTGGCCGGGTCAACCCCAACTACGGTATCTGCTGCGGCACATCCCCATACGGCAACTGATAGCGTTGAGATCAGTAACATTGAATTAATTGACATTTTCATACTTGGCTAATTCCTCCGCTTAACGTAAAACATAATATTAAGTGTCATCATTTGCTGCTTAGTATCGCACACAATCTGATACATGAGTCATATTATAGCATATAATGCGACCTAAATTGTGAAGATTGTGAAAAGTCGTTTAATCAATAATAAACTTACTCATTACCGAATAATTAACTAAAAAACACTACATCCAGCAAGGATTTTATGATTAATTTAGTCTAAAGTCAAGAGAAAAAATAAACCATTTCAATCCCCGTGGTGTAGCGCTTCACAAGTTTTTCTTATTTAAGAAAAATGTCTTATTCTAAGTTCAATTCCGGTTTTTTCAGATAATTCCTTACATTTCTCGATATCCTGTTCAGGAAGGACATCAACAATCGACCATTTGACATCTTTTATCTGTTCTTTGCATTTCACTGCAAAATCAACCATCTTATCAAAACCGTTTTCATATTTGGGTCTCGACACTTCCTGATACTTTGCCGCATCAGGTGCATTAAGGCTGACAGAAACGCTGTCGATCACCTTTGAAAGCTCAGGTACAATATTTCTGCCGTTTTCCTCATTGCCAAGCCCATTGGTATTAAGACGTGTCTTTAATCCGAATTCTTTTTTCACAAGCCCTGCCGCCTCAATAAGCGTATCCAGTGCACAGGTTGGTTCGCCGTATCCGCAGAACACAAGCTCATCATATCCGGAAAAATCATAATTACGTATCGCATCTAATACTTCTTCTTTGGTTGGATTTTTCTCATGCCATAGATTATCGGCACTTCCAAGTCCGTTCTTTAGTGATCTGATGCAAAAAGTGCAACTGCAATTACATTTATTGGTAATATTCGCATAAACCGAGTTTTTGTATGTATATAAGATATCTGCCATTTCTCTGCTCCTTATGATGTAAATTTTAAAATATTTCTCTTTATTCCCGCGCTCTGGAACGCTGCCGCTCCTATGTAGAAAAAGATCGCGCTTCCGCCGGACTGTACAAGGCTGCCCGACAAAGCAGACAATAGTGCAACTTCGCTTCCAAACAGAATCTTTTCCGCAATATAATATCCGGTCGCCGAGATAAAGAATGAAATTATTGGAGCTATAATATTTCTTTTCGTAAGAAGCGCATCGCTTTTACTTGTAAAAGGTAATACGATAAGCATCTTTATTATCACCGTGGCAACAGCCCACATAGGTGCTGTCAAAAGATCGGCGATTCCTCCCCCGAGTGCACCTACAATCATTGCATATGGCGCAGGCAAAAGTACCGCAGAAAGATATATGACCGAATCACCAAAGTGCACATATCCTCCGTTCGCACCAACAGGTATATGAAAAATATATGCCGTAAATATGACGGTTAACGCAGTCATTGCTCCGGCGAGGGTCATAAGTCGTATTTTTGTATTTGCTTTTTTCTCTGTCATGGAAACATCCCTCCCATATCAAATATTTATATGAAACTTTACAGTAAATCTGATTATATAGAAATAGTCAGATTATGTTTTTTTGATATGACCAGATGGATTTCGACGATTTAATCAACTTGCCATTCGAGACTCGTCATAACAATCGACAATCTCTTTTTTATCGGCTTTTACCGCAGCAATCGCCGCAACCACAGCAAATGCTGCCATAATTATTGAAAATGTCCACGCATATTTAAGTCCGCAATTATCAAACAGATATCCGCTATAATACTTAACAATACCGGTTATAAACGCTGAAACAAAGTCTGTAATACCATACAATCTTCCTCTCAGATCGGCAGATACTTTTCCTGCCAGATACGCGCCTACAGCCGTGGCCGTCAGGATTTCTCCCAATGTAAAGAGAATTATTGATATATAATATCCCCCGATCAGACCAAATGACAGAAGGAACGAAGCAAAGCTGAGCACCTGAAATACTGTTCCTATCATATATTTTTTTGCAAGAGATACTTTTTCCAGCAGCATGGTCATGAATGGAGTAAAAAGAACTACTATTATGCAGTTCAAACTTGCAACCGAACCATATATCGCCGCACCGGTTTCCGGATATGCTTTGGAAATATCAAGTGGCATTAGATATCCAAACTGAGAATATGCCCCTTCTTGAAAACACATGGCTATAATAAAGAAAATAAGCGCAGTGCTGCTTTTAATGGCACTCCATATAGTCTCATTGCTCGCTTTCTTTACCATAGCGTTCGATTTGGCTTCTCTGCCGGCAAAACCTTTATCTTTCACAAAAAGCCCAATCAGAACGGTAGAAATTGATATTGCAAGTCCATTTATGATAAAGCACAATTGCAAATGGTTGTTAAACAAAAATCCTGCGATAGTCGGTGCAAGTATCAGTCCGATATTTTTTCCGAGGTACAGCAGCGAAAAGGCTTTTTCTCTTTTATCCTTGGGTGTTATATCAGCAACAAGCGCACTATAAGCAGGATGCTCAAGTGTCTGGAAAAATGATCCCGCCATTATTACACATATCGCAAAGAGGGAAAGCGGTAAAAAACCACTTGTGATATAAAGGATAATAGATATAATATCGCAAAATATTATTAGTTTTTTCTTGTTAAATTTGTCTGCAAGATGTCCGCCCCATATATTTGCCGGAAGAAAGAACAATCCGCTGATTATTGAAAACATCGCAGTATCAGTGGCATTCATTCCAAGCTTCTTGTTTAGGATCATAGTAAGAATCGGCCAGATCATCGCGCCAAGATTCGTTGCTATCCTTCCTATAAACAAAATGTAATTTTCTCTTTTAAGTCCCTTGTATTGTGTAAATAATCCCATGATGTCAATCCTTCCTCGAAGCAACTCTACGTATTAAGTCAAGAAGATAGCATTTTTACAATAAACAGTCAAGTTCCTGTCAAACTAAAAAGAGACCCCGACATGTTCGCCAAGGTCTCTGAAAATATCATGTGTGATTTCTTGAGTTCTTATACAAGTGTACTGCCTTTATGTCTCTTAATCTCAAACTGACCGCCTGATGTGATCGTTTCTTCTACATATGCGGTAAGGATATCTCCGTAGCCACGCTGATCTTCCTTGCTAAATCCGGGTTCAAGTGATTGGAATTCCCCATCAGCATAGGTGATCGCCAGCGCATTGTTCTCACTTGTCTTAAGAATAAAGATAGTCTCTGCACCGTTTTTAACGGCAGTATATTCATAGCCGTTGCTTTCAAGGAAGCTCTCAATCTGGTTTGCATCTCCCGATACGGCATCTGCCATAGTCATATCAGAAGCAGAAGTTGCTGCTTCCTCTACAACTGCCTCTGTAAGAGCATCCACCTCCGCATTCAAAACTTCGTCCAAATTATTCATCTCGTCAGCTGACATGTCTCCTCCAATATCTTCAGTAATAGTTTGATCACTCTCCGGCTCCTTCATTGCGTCCATAAGAGCATCCATTTCAGCGGGATCGGGCAAACCACTCTCGACATTCGCCGCCTCTTTTGCAACAACTTCTCCAAGAAACGCATCTTCAGCAGCAGGTGCTTCAGGTATAGCTTCTTCTATATCAGGAATTTCCTGAGTTTCTAATTTATCTTCTATAACAGGCTCATCCAAGATTACCTCCGAAAACTCAGGCATAGGTTCCGTTGCTTCCGTAATAGGAATCTCAGCCGACATATTCTCTGTAATCTCAGTTATGGGTGCCTCTGTAATACCGGTATCTGCAGTCTCGGTAATCGGCACTTCTGCAGCGTTATCAACTTCAGGTATCTCTGCCGCCAAAGCCTCTAAATTATCCATAATCGCCGCCTCTTCCTCTGAAAGGTTCACCTCTTCAGACTCTGCGTTACCGGAAGCATCTGCCTGCGCCATCGAAGCAAGCATCGCATCAACATCAGTTGCTGTCTCGGCTTCCGCCATTGCAGCAAGCATTGCATCGACATCAACAGCCGGTTCTGCTTCCTTAACCTCATCTACAGCTTCATCTGTAACTTCCTCAGCAGTTTCCTCTGTATCCAACAACTCTTCTATCGGTTCAATATCAATAGATTCACCTTCTCCCAACGTCTCAACAGGTTTTTCCTCCGCCTGCACATCTGCAGCAATACCCTCGAGTGCCTCAGCAATCGCTGCATCAGTATCAAGAATATCCTGAGAACCGGGCGCAGCATCCGCTATCGCATTAAGTACATCAATTGGAGCATCATCAATTGCAGCGGCATTCCCCACATCCGTTGCAGTTCCCACATCTTCGCGCAAAAATCCTGCCGATGACTCTTCTGCCTTCATGGCAGCCAAGAGATCGTCAATATTTGCATTAGACAAATCCTGTTCGCTCAGAATATCCTGAGTGTCCATACCTTCCATATACTGTCTCCTTTCAAAGCTATCCTCTTATACAGATATTTCTTGCTGTCATTTAATAACAGCATATCATTCTTTCGGTATGTTTTTATTATCTTATAGTTTAACTATAATTAACAGTAAATTTTTTATAAATTCAGAATATTCCTTTTTTTAAACAAGATTTCATCTATTTTCTCGTAAATATTGTATACTCATTCTCTTCCACATATAAAAAAAACAAACGGAGACAGCTCATATGAGTTATCTCCGTTTGTTGATAGAGCGGCTCTATCATCTATATATCATGCCCCACTTTGTGCTCGTTCCCTTCATCCCATTCATCGTAGATATCAATTGCAGGATTCATTTTAAGTTCTTTGTAGAAATCGCTGTTATAGAATCTTTCTATCGTGTCAACATCACGCTCAGGCCCGTTCTTTACCGTTGTATATATACTTAGATTAACTCGGTCAAAATACTTCAGTCCTATCTCAATATCTTTTTTGAGCTGTTCGATAGTCTGACCTTCCATCCCGAACATAATATTGATCCATTGAAAATGCTGTGCTATCTGCTCAGGTGTAACGCCCGGAAGTCCTTTATGCAGAATATCTTCTCTGATATGCTCATCGAAGGTTTCAACGCCGCAGCGAAAAACCGTATTAATACCATACTGCTTAAAAAACTCGGTGAAAAAGCGATTTGCATCTCTATAAATATAATGTCCTTCAAGGATAACTGTCTTAATTCCCTTATCCCTGCAAGTTTCCCTGATGTAGTTGATCGTAGTAAACGGAAGCTCTGTATATGACGCCGAACATGTAACTTCAAGGACCGATGCCCCCACTTCCGCTCCTTTTACCTGAGCGAGTACTTTTTTATTTACCGAATCACATGCAAGGACTGACGAAGATTTATCATCCTGATAATCGCAAAAAGTACATTTCCCCCAAGAACAGCCAAGAGATACCAATAATACATTTTCTCTTTTCATAGAGCTCGTGTTTTCATCTACAAGCTGATAGCGTACAAGATCGTAGATCATGCAACTGCCTCCTGCTCGTCATCATCTTTTTCCAAAAGAATTCCGCTTTTGCGGTTAAGATATCCCGCAAGGTACAAAAACGGTGTATCGCAGGCCGCGATAAGCATCTCTATAACAGATCCCGCAAGAGCAACTTCGAGACAATATAAAAGCGGAAATGTTCCGATAAATGCAAGTATTGAAAATCCAAAGTTCTCAGCGCAGTTGCAAAGGATGGTAGAGATGTTATTTCTGAACCACATATATTTTCCACCTGTCTTCTGCTTAATCTTCTGATAAAGAATAACGTCCACCCAGTTTGATAACACGAACATTACTCCGGATGCTGTCGTAATTCTCACAGACATAGCAAAGATGCTCTTCATAGCACCATCTACCGTATCATATGAATTCGGAACAAAAAGCTGTGTGAATATTGCAAAGATAATATAGGCAATGAGCGCTGCCGCCGCAATCTTCACAGCATTCTTGCTTGCTTTGTCACTGTACTTCTCATTGAGAATATCTGTCGTAAGGTATGTCGAAGCAAACATGACATTTCCAAGAGCCGTTGAGATACCGCCGATATCAACCTGCTTGGAAACCTGAATATTTGCAAAAACAACTGCAAGTGCCATCCATGTATAGAGCCCCCACTTTCCAAAAAGCTTGTCCATTACAAGGACTCCCGAAAAACATACGATAAGTTCCAATATGCCCAATAATAAATTCATTTTCTATGACCTTTCTTTAATAATAAAAGTTTGTATCAAATAATTGCGCAGGGAAAATCAGAAACAAAAACAGAAAAAGCTCTGCGAATGTACGCAGAGCTATCAGAATGCATGATAATACATGTTATTTCCAATCAGCCCTGGTTTTGTTTAACGACAGGATGGTGCAAACGAACTGTCGGGTCATTACTGATATGACCTTGGGTATAGTACTACGAGTTTTGGGCGGTGTCAAGACGTGTTTTATTTCGTATATTATTTTTCTTAATGATAATCATTGACACTATTTCTAAAACATGGTATAAGTGTACTAGGAGTGTTAATACACTATTACTAAACAATAACCCCCCCTTAACATATTTATTCAATCTATTACAGCAAAAGAAAGTATAAAGATATGAACAGACACATGGCAGCACAACCGGCACAATTCATGCCGAACAATCGCATAATAAATTTTAACGAAAGTAAAAATATAAGGCAACGGAACCAAACAAAAAAAACTGCTCCAAAAAGGAAAAACAAACTCAAAAAAAATGTAATTTTTCTTTTTATAGAATTAATCATACTGATATCACTCGGAGCACAAGCATTCCTGATTTTATCCAAAAAAAGTAACGTTGAGATTGCTGCAGAGACAAAAATTCCATCTTGGATAGATGTTCAACTTATAGATCAAGGCAACCCATCAAGAAGTGGTGTGATTCTTGAAGGTATAAATGACATTGTAATCCATTATGTCGGTAACCCAAGGACTACCGCACAGCAGAACAGAGATTTCTACAACCAGCAGGATTCAGATGTATGCTCACATTTTGTTGTAGGAATGGATGGCGAGATAATAATGTGCGTTCCTCTCACTGAAAAGTCCGCTTCAAGTAATGACAGAAACAAAGACACCATTTCTATTGAGGTATGCCACCCGGATGTCACAGGCGAATTTACAGATGAGTCTTACCAGTCTCTGATAAAGCTCGTAAACTGGCTCAGAGCAACATTTAATCTCAGTACGGACCATGTTATAAGGCATTACGAAGTTACCGGAAAAGAGTGTCCGATGTATTATGTAAAAAATCCGGAAAAGTGGGATCAGTTTAAGGCAGATCTAAAGGCTGCCGAAGAGGGAAAAGAAGTTACAAGTACATATCCCAAGCATGCATCTGAAGACGACATAAATTATGGTCTGGATGATAGTGATGATACTGAAGATGATACTGAAGATTATTCTGCGGAGAATAGTGAGGATGTAGATTATAGTGAATCTAATGATTATTATGCAGATAATGCGGAATATATAGAGTATTCGTATGAGACACCGGTTGAGGAGTATGAAGAGATTTATTATTAAAAGAGTGTGAGTTGGGGAATTGCGAGCGGCTATGCGATGATGGCATAGTGCGAGCGCCCATACAAGAAAAAAGCACCACATCGTACATTGCTTATAAATAATCAGTACGATGTGGTGCTTTTTCTCTTGTCGTCCGTTGTCGCAAAGCTCTGCCAAGCGCATAATCAATCACGCTCCTTCGGAGCTTTTCAAAATAAAAAAGAGAACTGCCCTTTCAAGCAAGCTTGAGGGCAGTTCTCTTTTTTATTTTGACCACTACGTGGCGATTGATTATGTGCTTGGCGAGTTTTGCTCGTTATCGCTTACATCATCCCCATACCGGGTCCCCCAGCGGGCATTGCGGGAGCGGGTTCTTTGATTGTTGCTACGGCTGCTTCTGTTGTAAGGAAGCTTGATGCAACGGATGTAGCGTTCTGGATAGCGCTTCTTGTAACCTTGGCAGGATCGATGATTCCGTCCTTAACCATGTCTACGTACTCTTCTGAGTATGCATTGAAGCCTACGCCGACTTTGCTCTCTTTAACCTTGTTAACGATAACAGATCCGTCAAGACCTGCGTTGTTAGCGATGTGGAAAAGAGGAGCCTCAAGTGCCTTAAGAACTACGTTAGCACCTGTCTTCTCATCTCCCTCAAGGCTTGCTGCAAGCTTCTCAACTTCCTTAGATGCGTGGATATAAGCCGATCCACCACCGAAGATGATACCTTCTTCTACAGCAGCTCTTGTAGCGTTGAGAGCGTCTTCCATTCTGTACTTAGCTTCTTTCATTTCAGTCTCTGTTGCAGCACCTACTCTGATAACGGCTACACCGCCTGCAAGCTTAGCAAGTCTCTCCTGAAGCTTTTCTTTATCGAAATCTGATGTTGTATCTTCAATCTGCTTCTTGATCTGAGCAACTCTTGCTGCGATCTCATCTTTCTCTCCAAGACCGTCAACGATTGTTGTCTTCTCTTTTTCTACCTTGATGCTCTTAGCTCTTCCGAGGTCATCAAGTGTTGTATCCTTAAGCTCAAGGCCAAGGTCTGAAGAAATAACCTTACCACCTGTAAGGATTGCGATATCCTCAAGCATAGCTTTTCTTCTGTCACCGTATCCGGGAGCCTTAACCGCTACTACATTGAATGTTCCGCGAAGCTTGTTAACGATAAGTGTTGTAAGAGCCTCACCGTCTACATCCTCGGCAATGATAAGGAGCTTAGATCCTGTCTTAACGATCTGCTCAAGAAGAGGGAGGATATCCTGAATGTTTGAAATCTTCTTATCTGTGATAAGAACATAAGGATCTTCAAGATTTGCTTCCATCTTATCCATATCTGTAGCCATGTATGCTGAAATATATCCTCTGTCAAACTGCATTCCTTCTACAAGGTCAAGCTCAGTCTGCATTGTCTTTGACTCTTCGATTGTGATAACGCCGTCGTTTGAAACCTTCTCCATAGCGTCAGCGATCATCTGTCCTACTTCATCATCTCCAGATGAAACAGCGGCAACTCTCATAATCTGATCCTTGCCCTTAACCTTTGTAGCCATCTTTCCGATTGCTTCAACAGCGCACTCTGTAGCCTTCTTCATGCCCTTTCTGAGTACGATGGGGTTAGCACCTGCAGCAAGGTTCTTAACACCTTCATTGATCATTGCCTGTGCAAGAACTGTAGCTGTTGTTGTTCCGTCACCTGCTACATCGTTTGTCTTTGTAGCAACTTCTTTTACAAGCTGAGCGCCCATGTTCTCATAAGCATCTTCAAGCTCGATCTCTTTTGCAATTGTAACACCGTCGTTTGTGATTGTAGGTGCACCGTATGATTTATCAAGAACTACGTTTCTACCCTTAGGTCCGATTGTAACTCTGACTGTATCTGCAAGCTTATTAACGCCTTCCACCATAGCTGTGCGGGCGTCTGCGCCGTACTTAATTGTCTTTGCCATTTATTTATCCTCCGAATGTGTTTGATTATTTAATGATAGCAAGTATATCGTTCTGCTTAACAATAATGTATGTTACATCATCAAGCTTTACTTCTGTTCCGGCATATTTTGAATAGATAACATTGTCACCCTTCTTAACCTGCATAGTAACTTCTTTACCGTCAACTACTCCACCGGGTCCGACAGCGATAACTTCTGCCTGCTGAGGCTTCTCCTTCTCTGCTCCGGGAAGTACGATTCCTGATTTTGTTGTCTCTTCTGCTTCAAGCTGCTTTAATACAACTCTGTCTGCAAGTGGTTGTAATTTCATTACAAATGCCTCCTTTATATGATGGTTTGAATAATCTTTTTAATTGTTAGCACTCTTTTAAGTTGAGTGCTAACCTCTAAGAACATATATTAGTGACTTCGCTTTATATGTGCAAACGCGAATATAATACCATATTTATTATATTCGCGTTTTTTCTTTCATATTCTCTTTTTTTCTCTCTTTTGCATCATATACTTTTTTATGGCTTAAAATACGTAATCGCAACAATCTTATCATCCACTGCAAACGTGATTCCGCAGTCCTTGAAATCATAATTCATGATATGGCTTCCCTCATCAGCTTCACTTGAAGGCTCTCCGTAAGCGGCTCTTAATTCTTCTTCCGTACTTCCGACGGAAATGCCTTTGGAAGTCTTTAAGTTCTCATCATGAACCGTAAGCTGTGCAGGCTTTTTAACCCCATCGACCTCTTCAGTGAAAAGAATCATTCTATCGGTATCAATATAATAGATATTTCCGGAATTATCGCCCGTCTGATTATCTTCCGTACTGATAACACTCAGTATCGTTTCAATATCATCATTTATTGAAGCAACTTTTCCGTTGTATTCAAAAGAACCGGCAGGAAGCTCAGGTTCCTCGGAAGTTGCTTCCGTAGCCGCTTCTTCTCCCGAAGCTCCATCGGATGATTCTTCCGAGCTGCTTTCACTAAATAATCCTTCTATGTCAATATCCTTTTCATCATTGATAAAAGACTCAACAAATTCACCTATATCGGATACTTCCTCTATATCCGGTAATCCCTCGATTTCGGGCAGTCCCTCTATTTCAGGTAGCTCATCACATCCGGAAAGTGCGAACATCAGCACTGTTGCCATTAAACATGTCAAAATTCTTTTTTTCATACAACCAACTCCCTTTCAAAAACCCCAACTAACAAAAAAGACCGCACAAACAGCAGATCACCCCGCTATTTTGCAGTCAAACCATCTCTTTATATAAATATAAAAGATTTACGACTTTGCGCCCATACATTGCTATATGTTTGCCCTGTTTTATATATGTTAATTTTAACATAACTGTAAAATATTATCAATCTCAGCCACCCCATATCAGGCATTCTCCTTTATTTGCAAATATTTCAGCCTTATAATCCACTTTTATGGCACAAACTCTTGCATCATTCGGAAAAATTATTTATAATCATTTTATTAACATATATTTTACAAAAATGTAGAGAAACTTCGTCTCTAAGATTGGAAAATGCTATGGAAACTAAAATAATATTCATCAATGATGAACTTACATCGCATAAAAAAGAACTTGAGAGCTGCAGAAAAGAGATCAATGAACTCCTGGCAAAGTTCGAAAAAATGGAGCTTGATCCCGCCAACAAAAGCTACGTACGCATGATGGCAGCCAAGATCAACATAACAATGCACGATATTGATTCAAATATCCGAAAGATATCTTTTGCATATAATATCGCGGAGCAGTATGCCGAAAGGCTCATCAACTATTCATATATGAAAAACACGCTTCTTACGAATGATACCGAAGATGAAAGTCCGGATACAAAGCATTCCCAAAATTGAATGTCAAAACATCAAAAAAGCTCATAATAATACCTCCTGCCAACTTCTAATGACAGGAGGTTTTATATACCTAAAATATTTACATAAGTTTCTTTCGTCCGAGCATTTTTCTGATCATGCCCTTGGACATCTCAAAGCCAAGCGATCCCGAATTAACAACAATCATATCTTCAGGCGCGCCCATAAGATCCGATGCTTTCCAGATCCAGCCGCCCCACTCTTCCTGGGAATAAACCTTATTAAATTCATCCCAGTCGGTAAATACCGGAGTTGCGTTAGTTTCATTCTTTCCGCTTCCTTTGGAAAGGCAGGGAATGGAAATCTTTGTCCCCTTTTTCACCGAACCCTTTGCATCAATTCTTTTGGCAATCTGGTCCATCCCTTTGACAGGCACCAGAAACGAAGCACTTCGAAATGTTTTGACTATATCTTCTTCAAGCTTCTTAAGCATTTCTTTTTTCCCGTCATAATCGGCACTGTAAAGGCGTTCTTCCTGGAACTTTGCCACCGAGCGGAAAAAATCCGGATTCATCACAGGACGGTTTATTGCAGGCGTCTTGCTAAAATCCGGCGCCGGGATTATTTCTTCGCTCTTAATAGATATCGCAGAATATGCCAGGATATCTACCTGAAAAACCTCTACTCCGCGCATATAAGCCGAGATACCAAAGAATCTGAACAGATCGCTGTGAGGTATTTCAGTTACTTCAAATGTTGTTCTGAACTGTTTCATAAAGTAACCGACACATTCATCGGCATACTCTCTTTCCGTAAAAACCCAGACCCTGTTTCCGTCATCGATAAACGGCGAATGAGTTATCCTGTCTGTAACCGTCCAAAGACATTCCGCTGACTTAAGCCTTTCTATTATGATCTTCTTAAGTACGTCTATTGCCTTAACAAATCTGACTGCGTGCGCATCCTTCTTCTTTAAGGTATCCTTGCTTATACCTACAAATAATCCCTTTTCGACTGCATAACACGCATTTGAATGAATCGTAATAATATCCTGGATTGGGAGCTTTTTAATCTCCTTCATGGTTTCTGTTTCATCCGGACTTATCCTTGGCACATACCTGTCACTTATGGCATGTGCATGCTGTGTTCTCTCTTCTCTTGTCATTAATAAAAAAATATCCCTTTTGTCTTTTGCTGTTTCTTCTGCTACGTTATTAGGAAATTAATTATATAAACTTCCTATTAACATCTTACCATGTGCGCCCTCTTATAGCAATAATTAGCCCTCTTAAAACCTGCCATAATTATTTCATACTCTTTTAATAATAAATAAATTGCATCCACGGCACTTATATTACATAATACTGTTAAGAAAATGTCGTTTTCAAAACATGGATGTTTTGAGTTTACAGATGTATCGCATGTACAAGGAGGGCAATGTTATGAGCACAAATATATTTAACAGTCTATCGGGCTCATACAATTACATGTCCGATATGAGCAATCTTATTTCGGATTATTCAAGCATAAAAAACGGCTCTTACAGGTCGCTTATGAAATCATATGTGAAAAAAGTCGGCAATCAGGCAGCACTTGATGCATATCGCGAAACAGGAAGCACTGCAAACGTTTCTGTTTCAGATCCCGACAAGGCTACAGATTCAAAGAAAGTAACTTCTACATCAAATACCAAAGACACAAGCAAAGTTACTACAGACAAATACGAGAAATTCAAATCAAACTGGCTTGATAACCAGCTTAAACAATATGAAAAAGACGGCAGTAAAACTACTGCCGCCGACACATCTGTATCAATTGATACAACAACTTAATTTGTTTTATGCGGAATCTCTTTTCCCGCAAGATCGATATAGTTCTCTTTAAGAGCTATAGCCCAGTACTTTTCCGGAATATCCGGCCATTTAACTGCTCCGCGCTCCTGCTCGCACAATCGCATGGCGCGGAGCATAACTGTTTCAGTAAGATCTACTCCCGTCCTTATCGTGTGCATCGCAAGTGCGGCCCAGGCAGGTGCAATATTGCAAAGGCCCGACTCCTTAAATTCCTTTAAAATTTCTTTCCTGTTATATTCAAGCTGAATAAGCTCTTCTTCCCATGTCTTCCCGTTTCCGTGAAGAATGCAGAACTGCGTCTTTCCTCCATGGAACCACGGAATACCTATAGATCCGGGTCCTACCGTTTTTTTCCCTCTGTAAACATATGCATCCTGAATATGCACATGCCCGTGAAGAAGGAGCGACGTGTTCATATGCGCAAGTATCCTCTTCGTATTTCTCTTTTCTCTGATAAGCACCTCACTGGTATTCTCGGGCGAACCATGACAATACTGAAATTTCGGCATTCCCGGCATCTCATATATTCCCTGATTCTGAAGCGAAGCAAAAAAATCAAAATCTTTCTCCGTAAGATTATTATAAGTATAAAGAAGACTTCCGCTCGAAGATCCGGCTTTCCAGCCTTCTCCGCCTCTTTTCTTGTAGTTAAGAAGGTACTCTTCTCTGTTTCCGCGGATTATGCAGGTATTAAAGTACTGCTTGAGAACATAAATAAGTTCCATTGTCTTCTGAGGATACGGGCAATCCGACACATAATCCCCCAAGAGTATGAAATTCGTTATTCCTCTCTCCATCGTATAATCAATGCAAGCCTGCAACGCAGAATGATTGCCGTGTATATCGGCAAATACCGCAATATCCATCATATAAGACTAAAACTCCGTTCATCAAACTGTCTTGTAAAGAGATCGTAATAATACCCCTTCAGCGCCATCAATTCCTTGTGTTTTCCTCTTTCAGTAATCTTACCGTCTCTTACTACCAATATTATATCAGCATCTACGATAGTTGACAGCCTATGTGCTATAACAAAAGAGGTTCTGCCCTTGGTAACAGTGACTATAGCGTCCTGTATAGCCCTCTCCGTAACAGTATCTATCGAAGACGTTGCCTCATCCAATATAAGTATCTTGGGATCTGCAAGTATAGCCCTCGCAAAAGAAAGCAGCTGCTTCTCTCCCGTTGACAACATGCCTCCGTCCTCGCCGACGTCACTGTCAAGGCCCTTCTCCATCTTTTTGATTATATCCTCGGCAGATACAAGCCTTAACGCCTCCATAATCTCTTCATCCGTCGCATCTGCCTTACCATACCTGAGATTGTCTCTGACAGAACCCGAAAACAGATGCGGAGTCTGAAGCACATATCCCAGATTACTGTGAAGCCACAGAAGCGACCTCTCCGCAGCGTCACGTCCGTCAATAAGAATCTGACCTTTGGTGGGTTTAAAAAATCTGCAGACAAGATTGACAAGCGTAGACTTACCCGCACCTGTCTCGCCGACTATCGCCACATTTGTTCCCTTCGGCACCTTTAGATTAAAATTCTCAAGAACATATTCATCTCCGTCAGGATATCTGAAAGACACATCCTTAAACTCAATATCTCCTACCAGAGGTTCCCAGTTTTCTTTCTTGGGATTAAAAGTATCACCGTACTTCTCTATTACTTCTTTCGAATCGGAAACATCGGATTCCGTCTCCAAGAGTTTAAAAAGTCTCTCCACATTTACCTGTACCGCGATCATCTCAGATATTGTGACAATGACATTCTGCACAGGCTCAAGAAGACCAAGTGCATATGAGATAAACACAGTCAGCGTTCCGATCTGCATAAATCCTTCGGTTGACAGTTTTCCACCCTTCCAGAGAATAAGCGCAAGCGAAAGTGTGGAAAGCATCGTTATAAGTGATGAAAAAAGAGCCGAATAATGCGTGGAATGAACCGATTCCCTTCTCATTTTCTCGGTATCTTTTTCAAAATCGTCTGTAATCTTACCTTCAACGACAAGTGACTTTATCGCCTTCGCACCTGTGATCCCCTCGTTGAAATTACCGGTTATGGTCGAATTTATTTCCCTGATCTTTCTGTTAAGAACAAGAAGTCTCTTCTGGAAATAAATTGCAATCACCGCAGCGATCGGCACCATTACGAGCACATAAGCCGCAAGCCTTGGATTTAATATGGTCATCATCACAAAAACCCACAGGATATAAGAGCCGTTCCAGATGACATCCATCATTCTCCATGCCACCATAACGCCTATCTTACCCGTATCACTCATGACACGCGCATGTATATATCCGACATTATTCCTGTTAAAGTAGTCAAACGACAGCTCCTGAAGATGGTTAAAAGAGGCATTTCTAAGGTCCCTGTCCATACACATCTCCACCTGTCCGCACAGTGCGCAGGTAACGAAATTATCGACAACCTGAACAATCAGCACGACCACATAAAGAATTATAAAAAAGGGAAGTCCCTTCAAAGTGTTTTTTACCACAAAATTATCCAGCGCATATCTGTTAAATATCGGATATACTGAGTCAAAAAGCGAACTTATCACACCCAAAAAGATCATGAGCAAAATCTTTTTGAGATAAGGCTTAATGTACGGATATAGTTTTGGTATGCCAAAAAATGGCAGCTTTACGTTTTTTTCTTCGTTCATATTCCCTGCGTCTGTATTTCGTAGATTTTTTTGTACATTCCATCCTGCCTGATAAGGCTGTCATGATCTCCCATCTGAACAAGATTGCCTTTATCAAGCACGATTATCTTATCGGCGTGCATAAGTGTCGTTATTCTGTGAGAAATGATTATAACCGTGGAATCCCCTGAGTTTTCGGACAGCGCTTTTCTTATCTTGATGTCAGTCTCCGTATCAACCGCTGACAGCGAATCGTCAAACACCATGATCGGAGGCTTTGACAGAAGCATCTGTGCTATCGCCGTTCTCTGTTTCTGGCCACCGGAAAGGGTGACGCCACGCTCTCCCACATAGGTGTCATATCCCTTGTTAAAAGAAAGAATCGTATCATCAAGCGCCGCTATCCTAGCAGCTTCCCTTATCTCCTTCATATCCGGATCCTTCTTGGTTATTCCAATGTTTTCGGAAAGAGTTCCGGAGAAAAGAAAAGGTTCCTGAAGCACAAGTCCTATGTTCTTCCTTAAATACTTCGCTTTGATATCGGCTATATTCATATCTCCTATATAAATACTTCCGTTTTCTTCAGGCAGCTTGTAAAGCCTGTCCAAAAGATACATAAGAGTTGATTTTCCCGAGCCGGTTCCGCCCAGAATTCCGACTGTTGTTCCTGCCTTTATTGTAAAACTTACGTTATTTACAACTTCATCCGAACCGTTCTCATATCTGTATGAAACATTCTCGAATCTGATATCTCCGCGCATATCGGGCTCAGTCGCATTTTCGCTGTCTTTCTCAGCTTCAGAGTTTATGATGTAACCGATACGGTCTATGGCAACTCTCGCCTTACTCATCTCGGAAATTATCCTTCCCAGAGCCCTTACGGGCCAGGTAAGCATCGCATTATAAGCGACAAAAGCAATATATTCGCCGACAGTAATATAGCTTCTTACACAGAATACTGCGCCGAAAATCGTGATCATCATGACCTGAAGTCCGGAAATAAGGTCATTTGAAGCCCAGAATGCCGCCAAAATATTTATAAGCTTTATCCAGAGATTGGTGTAATCATGATTTCTTTTTTCAAAGCGGTCTCTTTCGTACTTCTCTCTCCCAAAAGCCCTTACGACTCTGACACCCGTAAGATTCTCCTGTGCGGTAGCCGAAAGCCTTCCCTCTTCGGCGTCAGCCTTCTCGAAACCTGCTCTTATTTTGTTGTGAAAATAGCATGAATACAAAACTATGACAGGAATAAACGTCGCAGAAATAAGTGTCATGGTCTTATTTATGCCTAGCATGAAATAAACCGCGACCACTATCCTGATTATTATCCTTACCAGAGAATGAAGCTGCTCCGAAATAAACATCTTTACCGTGTCCACATCAGAAGTGCAGCGCTGAATGATATCACCTGTGTGATTCTCGCTGTGCCATGAAAAAGGCAGCTCCATAATATGTTCAAAAAGCTTGTCTCTCATTCTGCGAACGAATTTCTCCGCAGCGTAGGAGTTTATGAGTTTCATCAGATACCTGCAGATTGCTGCGGCAACCGCTATAGCCGCAACCACAGCCGCGACATATATAAGATGTTCACGCAGAAACTCTCTTCCTCCGACCTTTTCGACCAGTGTTTCCATTAATAACGGAACACTGCCCTTTTCCAAGGCAGTGTCCGCAATACAATAATCAACAGTATATTGAATTATCTTAGGGCCCAAAAAGTCCAAAACAGTCACAATGACTGAAAAGAATATACTTACAAAATATAGAAACAAGCATCCCTCAAGAAAATAAAAAATAATCATATTATCCTTTTACAATTTCTTTTAATGATCCCGCAAGTCCGGCTACACTCTGAATACTTGAAGGAACGATTATCTTAGTTGCCTGTCCGTCAGCAGCCTTCTCAAATGCCTCAAGGCTCTTAAGTGTAAGAACAGACTCATCTGCTCCGGCTTCCTTGAGCATCTTGATACCCTCTGCATTAGCCTGCTGGATATTCTTGATAGCCTCAGCCTGACCTTCAGCCTCACGGATTCTCTTTTCTCTCTCAGCTTCAGCTCTGAGGATTGTAGCCTGCTTATCAGCTTCGGCCTGAAGAATCTTACTCTGCTTCTCACCTTCTGCAACAGTGATCTGTGACTGCTTCTCACCTTCTGCAAAAAGAATCTTCTCTCTCTTTTCACGCTCAGCCTTCATCTGCTTCTCCATTGCGTCACGGATCTGCTCGGGAGGATTGATGTTCTTAAGCTCAACTCTTGTAATCTTGATTCCCCAAGGATCTGTCGCGATATCAAGCGCATCCTGCATCTGTGCGTTGATCTGGTCTCTTGATGTAAGTGTCTCATCAAGTGTAAGTGAACCGATAACGTTACGAAGTGTTGTTGCAGTAAGGTTCTCGATAGCCCCGATAGGATTTCTTACACCGTATGCAAAAGCCATAGGGTCTGAAATTCTGAAGAATACGATTGAATCAATCTGCATCGTTACGTTATCCTGAGTGATAACAGGCTGAGGCGGGAAATCACAATACTGTTCCTTTAAGTCAACCTGTCTTGCCACTCTGTCTATAAACGGAACCTTAATGTGAAGACCTACATCCCAAGTCTCCTTGTAAGCTCCGAGTCTCTCAACTATGAATGAATGTGCCTGAGGCACGATCCTGATATTTGCCGCAAGCAAAATTATCACAAGAACGATTACAATAGATACCACTGCCATAATTATGTCCTCTCCTTATTTTTTAATCAGTTACTTTTTTTACCATCAGCTTATTTCCGACGATCTTCTCAACGACAACTTCCTCTCCTTCGGAAATAACAGTGTCGTCATCAACCGACCTTGCAAGCCATATTGAGCCCTCAAGCTCAACCTTACCGCTCTCATTCATATTATCGATCCTGGTCTTTACGATCAGTTTCTTTCCGATAACCGAATCAATATTGGTCTTGGTCAGCTTGTTATTAAAATGCTTGGTTGCAAGAGGTCTTACCGCCGCAATGCATATGACTGAAACAAGCACAAAAACAGCAATCTGAACCGGAATACCTGCCCCCACGAGCGCAAGTATCATCGCTACAAAACTGCCTGCCGCGAACCAAATTGTCACAAGTCCTACGGTTGCAAGTTCAATTAATGCAAAAACAACAGTGATTATCAGCCAATAACCGGCCGGTGTAGAAATTAAATCCATAGATGCCCCCTTCCTCCCTAGTATTACTCGTATTATACAGTTTTTTAGGCAAAAAAGCTATTTATATATTAACCATTATATGTCTTAATTGGTTTATTGATTTTTTATCGCTATATCATTTGATTATTATTTAAATCGCGGTTATCATATATAGAGAGGAAAGGACATTTGCATATGAATCGTGATCTTTATTCCAAGCTTAAAGTGGCAGTAAATTCTATACCTCTTTCTGCAACCGTTTTATCGATAAAAAGAGACGAACACGGTAACTGTGCCGAACTGCGCTATTTTGTCATAAATGATTCATTCACCAATGACTGTCTTGCTATTTTTTTTCAGGACGAAGTATCCAACAACAAAGATCTTGATGAAAAGAAAAAAGAAGTCGAATCCAAGGTAGAAGGCGCTCTTTACACAATAAACGTGCAAAAAGAGCCCAAATTCGAGGATGCCTGCTATAAATCTGCCTGGAAAAAAGAACCTCTCCATACTTATGTAGATACAACCAAAATGTACGGCTACTGGACCGAAGACTTCTTCCTCCCTGTCGCTGTAAGCGATGACGAAAAAGATCCGGATGTTGCTTATTGCCTTTTTATATACACCCTCAACAAAGAGATGGATGTAAATAAGTTTTCCGCAGTATCTCCCGATATTGCTTCTTTTATCATTAAAGCCTGTCTCGAGCTCCAAAGTGAAAATGATTTCTATTCCAGTATGCAGCTTGTTACGGATTACATCAGAGAGTATACAGGTGCCTATGGTGCGAGCGTAATGTCATACCAGAGTGACCTTAAAAAATACGAAGTTATCAGCGGCTCCACGATGGATAATGTAAGTATAAAAGAAATCTTCTCTCATATTCCTTTCTCTACGGTTGCCAGCTGGGAAATGCTGCTTAAGCACACAAATGCGATAATCATAAAAAACGAAGACGATCTAAACTACTATGAGACACAAGCACCTGCGTGGGTAAAAACACTAAGGGCCAGTAATGTGTTCAATCTTTGTCTCGTACCTTTTTTGCGCCAAAACTCCATTATTGGTTATTTATATATTTCTAACTTTGATGCCCGTATAATGACAAAAGCCAAAGAAATGCTCGAGCTCTTATCATTCTTCTTATCAGCCGAGGTTGCAAACCATCTGTTCCTTGAAAGACTCGAATACCTTAGCAATATAGATATTCTTACGGGTGTAAAGAACAGAAACTGCATGAATGCCGATGTTGAAGAATTTTCGATCAAATTCAAATTTAATCCAATGCCGTTCTCTGTTGCTTTTTGCGATATCAACGGTCTTAAGATAGTAAACGACAATCAGGGACACGATGCCGGTGATAAGCTTATTGCCGCCGCAGCCGATATCCTTAAGGACATCTTTAAAGATGATAATATCTACAGGGCAGGTGGCGACGAGTTTTCTATTATCTCAACACACAGTACCGAGCGCGAATTTGAGGAAAAGATAAAGAAACTACGCGAGCTCACCAGCGATCCCAACAAACTGTGCTTTGCAGTAGGATACTATCACGATGGCGGTTCAGGCCCTTTAGAGCTTGCAATGAGATACGCAGACGAGCGAATGTATCAGGACAAAAACGAATTCTATGAAAGACATCCCGACATGAGACGCTGAACATTTTGATACGCATTTGATAAATCCCTCCTAAAAGCCCGATATATATGCAATTCCTTAATTTTTTATTTATTATTTTTCACACTTTATTGTTTGATTATTCATCGTTTTAAGGATAATATATATAAGGAATATTGATTTAATCTGCACTTCCTTATAAGCTCCGCAGGGACGCGGCAGAAAGCATTTTGGAGGTATACAATGTCACTCGACACATTATTTGATCATTTTGAAGAAAAAGAATTACCGGCCGATATCTCGGCATTCATAATAAAGACTTGTCTTCACATGCGCAAAGGCGAAGATTTTCGCTCAAGCATGAATAACGTTGCAAAAGATCTCAGAGAATTCACCAATTCCTATGCTTCATGCATCATGACTATTTCAAGAGACCTTTACAGATTTGACGTTATTGGCGAAAGTGTGAGAAACAATGAGATTGTCCTTCAGAATGTTTTTGACAAAATTCCCTATGAAATAGTTGAATCCTGGGAAGAAATGATCCTGGAAAACGATTCTATCATAATAAAAAACAGCGACGACATGGAATATTATGCAAAGCGCTCTCCGAAATGGGTAGAAACCCTTAAAGAAAACGGAGTTGAATCGCTATGCCTTGTTCCTTTCATTCATCAGAATACAATAATCGGCTATATGTATCTCACAAACTTTGATACATCGATCATCGACACTATAAAAGAGGCTATAACTCTTATGTCTATATTCGTTTCATCAGAAGCAGCCCACCATCTCCTTATAGAGAGATTAAGAAGCCTTAGCCTTATTGATTCAAGAACAGGCGTATATAACAGAACAGCCATGAATAATATGGTCGATGAGCTGTCAGCACAGTTAAAGCTTGCTCCTGCTCCGTTCAGCGTTGCATTCTGCTATCTCAACACACTTAAGACCGTCAATGAGAAAAAGGGTCATGATGTAGGAAATGCTCTTCTTAAAGAGGCCGGAAAAGTTCTAAAAGAGGTATTCCAGAACGATTATATCTACCGCTCATCAGGTGACGAGTTTGCGATCATATCAACAACCTGTACCGAAGATGAATTTGAGGAAAAAATTGAGAACTTAAAAGATCTTGCAAGCGATCCCGAGTGGCTCTATTTCACAGTCGGATACTACACAGACAACACAGACGGCGCTTTGCACAGTGCTATGAAATACGCAAACAAGTACGAACAGGAATTCAACGAAGAATTCTATTATAACTATCCCGATATGATCAAATAATCATTATAAAAATCACGCCTGCAAAATCAACGTTTTGCAGGCGTTTCTTATTTTGTAAAAACTACTCTCCAACGATCAGTTTTCAGCGATCATCTTAGAGTCTTTTCTGTCTTCTTTAATAAATTCATATACCGCTCTTGCTTCAAAATACACCAAAGCTCCGATAAACACTCCTATTGTATTAAGCAGCACATCGTCGATATCGGTGCGTCTTTGATATAAAGGCAGCTGGGATATCTCAATAAAAAGCGTACAACATAATCCAATCAAAGTAACTTTTATTATATTATTTAGATTCTTAAAGCAGAAAGGCAACACAATCCCCACAGGTACAAACATCGCAATATTTCCCAATATGTTTATCTTATAACCTGCATATTTCTGCTCCAGAAAAAGAAACATCTTGAAATTGCATTTAAACGGATATGCCTTATGAATGTCAAAAATAACAGGAGTTATATGACCGTTTTCAAGCTGAAACGGAAAATATACATATCTTGCAATAACAACGATACAGGCATATACAGTCAAAAGTTTCAATTCATTTTTTATATTAACACTTTTATTAACTCTGGCACATATTAATCTTGCAACGATCCAGCATATAGTAATAAAAGCAAACATCCCCATGTAAGTAATCTGAATCATATAAAACTTTCCTTTCAAGCCATTAAAAGAGCCTATGACATGCGAAAATAATAACACTGAAGCGCCGCAAAGTCAAAAAAAGACTGGGTTTCGCAAAGAAAAAGTCGGTTCTGTGTGAAACAGAACCGACCTTGTTATCAACTATATCGGAATCTTAAAATTTACCCGCTTTAGCAGCCTCTTCGATAGAAACGGCTGTAGAAACAGTCATACCAACCATCGGGTTGTTACCTGCGCCGATAAGACCCATCATCTCAACGTGAGCGGGAACTGATGAAGATCCTGCGAACTGAGCGTCTGAGTGCATACGTCCCATAGTATCTGTCATACCATAAGAAGCAGGGCCTGCTGCCATGTTATCAGGGTGAAGTGTACGTCCTGTACCGCCGCCTGAAGCAACTGAGAAGTACTTCTTACCGGCCTCTGTACGCTCCTTCTTGTATGTTCCTGCAACAGGGTGCTGGAATCTTGTAGGATTTGTTGAGTTACCTGTGATAGATACGTCAACGTTCTCCTTCCACATGATAGCAACACCTTCCTGTACGTCGTTTGCGCCGTAGCAGTTAACCTTTGCACGAGGTGAATTTGCATCCTTAGAATAGCACTTTCTGAATACTTCCTTTACCTCGCCTGTGTAGTAATCGTACTGTGTCTCAACATATGTGAAACCATTGATACGAGAAATGATCTGAGCTGCGTCTTTTCCAAGACCGTTAAGAATAACTCTGAGAGGTTTCTGACGAACCTTGTTAGCCTTCTCAGCGATACCGATAGCACCCTCAGCAGCAGCGAATGACTCGTGGCCTGCAAGGAATGCGAAGCACTCTGTATCCTCTTCAAGAAGCATCTTTCCAAGGTTACCGTGTCCAAGACCTACCTTACGGCGGTCAGCAACTGATCCGGGAATACAGAAAGCCTGAAGACCGATACCGATTGCAGCAGCAGCCTCAGAAGCCTTGCGGCATCCCTTCTTGATTGCGATAGCAGCACCTACTGTGTAAGCCCACTTAGCGTTTTCAAAGCAGATAGGCTGAATGCCCTCGATAAGGTTGTAAACATCGATGCCTGCAGCCATTGTAATATCTTTACACTCTTCTATTGAAGAAATCCCATACTCCTTAAGGCAAGCCAGGATCTGGGGCTCTCTTCTTTCATATGATTCAAATAAAGCCATTTTAAATTCCTCCTTACCTTAATTACTCTTTTCTGGGATCAATGAATCTAGCAGCATCAGCAACACGTCCGTACTGACCCTTAGCCTTCTCCATTGCTGTGTTAGCATCATCACCGGCCTTGATGAAGTCCATCATCTTGCCGAAGTTAACATACTTGTATCCGATAATCTCGTCGTTCTCATCAAGAGCAACCTCTGTGATGTAACCGTCAGTAAGCTCAAGATAACGAGGTCCTTTGTCAAGTGTTCCGTAAGTTGTACCAACCATTGAACGTGTACCCTTACCAAGATCCTCAAGACCTGCACCGATCTGAAGTCCGTCCTCTGAGAATGCAGACTGAGTTCTTCCGTATACGATCTGAAGGAAGAGCTCTCTCATAGCAGTATTGATAGCATCACAAACAAGGTCTGTGTTAAGAGCTTCGAGAACTGTAAGTCCGGGAAGAATCTCAGATGCCATAGCTGCTGAATGTGTCATTCCTGAGCATCCGATTGTCTCTACGAGTGCCTCCTGAATGATACCTTCCTTAACGTTAAGTGAAAGCTTGCAGCAACCCTGCTGAGGTGCACACCAACCAATACCGTGTGTATAGCCGGAAATGTCCTTAATCTCTTTGGACTGAACCCACTTAGCCTCTTCAGGAATAGGCGCAGCGCCATGATGTACCCCTTGTGTTACGGGACACATATTCTTTACCTCTGTTGAGTAAATCATGTGAAAATCTCCTTTCATATTGTAAAGTAATGAACCATTACTTACTAACTACCTGTGATTTAGACTGACCATTAAAAATGTGCTTGCCGAGCACGGTCAGAGACGGCGAACAACAATCCGCCAAAACTTATTTTGGCATAAATTCATGTATATTTCAATGCCAATGTTATATTTTTAACGGAATATTTATTCTTCAATCTTCTTAACGATATGATCCTTATCTTTAAAGATATGATGCGCAGGAATGCATCCTCTTACCGATGAAAGCGGATAAACATTACACCATCTGCCGATAACCGTTCCCGGATTAAGAACGGAATTACATCCGACTTCAACATTATCCCCAAGCATTGCTCCCATCTTCTTAAGGCCTGTCTCGACCTTATCGTCCGCACCGTTCTTTACAACGATGAGCTTTTTGTCGCTCTTTACGTTTGATGTGATCGAACCTGCTCCCATGTGAGACTTAAAGCCAAGAATAGAATCTCCGACATAGTTGTAATGAGGAACCTGAACTTTGTTAAAGAGAATTACATTCTTAAGTTCCGTTGAGTTTCCAACAACCGCACCTTTTCCGACAATTGCGCTTCCTCTTATGAATGCACACTGTCTTACTTCCGCATCCTCATCGATGATGCAGGGCCCGCCGATATAAGCAGAGTCAAACACCTTTGCACTCTTTGCGACCCATACATTCTCGCCGCGCTTCTCAAACTTATCTGCGGGAATCTTATTTCCAAGCTCTATGATATAGTCCTTGATCCCTGCAAGAAGTTCCCACGGATACTCCTTAGTCTTCATATAATCTGCCGCAATTGTCTCATTAAGATCATACATATTAGAAATCTTAAATTCTTCCATTTTACGCCTCCGTTACCATGTTTTTTATATAATTATTCATTACGGGCTGATGCTTCGTTTGAGCCTTCTACCGCATTCTCTTTTGCTGTAGCCTCTTTTACTGCCTTCTTTTTCGCGGTCTTCTTGGCTGAACTTTTCTTTGTCTCAGCCTTTTTATAATTGGTCGAAACATAGTCAAACCTTGAAAGCAGCAGCCTTCTGTAATCATTTTGCTTTACAAGATTTGTCCTCTTGCTGACAAAATCATCAAGCTTATCCATATATTCTTTTTCGGAAATACTGCCTTCCGCAACGCCGGTAAGTCCCTTCTCCCAGCTTGCGGTAAGCGCGGGATTGAGCATTGGCTTCATTGAACATGCAACCGTCTCGTATATCATCTCTCCGAGCTGCGTCGGTGTTATTATCTGTGTCTTCTTATTAAGATTAAGATACTTTATATTGACAAGCTTTGTAAGAATACCTGCTCTCGTAGCACTCGTTCCGATTCCCGAACCCTTTATCTGTGCTCTGAGCTCCTCATCCTCGATAAACTGTCCCGCATTCTCCATCGTAAGGATCATCGTACCCGAGTTATATCTCTTGGGCGGAGTCGTCTCACCCTCTTTAAGCTCAAAAGATTCAGCGCTTAAAACATCGTTCTTCTTAAGCTTTTGAAGATGTTCAAAGAGCTCCTCATCGGTTACTGTCTCATCCTCACCTTCATTTTCTTTGTCATCATCCGCTTTTTTATTCTTATCTTTATCCTTGAAAAAAGAATAATCCATCACGTGAAGATAACCCTTTTGCGTAAGGATCTTGAAGTTTGCAAAAAAATGTTCTCTTTTGCCCTCTTCTTCCTTATTGTCCATCGCAAGTTCAAGTGCAACCTTCTGATAATTCGCAGGCGGATAAAAGACAGCCAGGAACCTCCTTACTATTATCTCATAAACCTTGGCTGATGTAGGACTCAGCCCCTGAAGCGCCGAAAGTCCCTGTCCCGTAGGAATAATCGCATAGTGATCGGTGATTGCCTTGTCGTTTACATACCTTGTCTTCTCAATACCTTTATACGCCTCATGCTGCAATATCGACTTTGCAAATATCGCACACGGAGCATATGCAGAAAGCCCGTTGATATTCTTATCGATCACCTTTGCGATAGCCGATGACATAACTCTGGCATCCGTTCTTGGATAAGTTGTAAGCTTCTTCTCATAAAGCTCCTGTGCAACCGCAAGCGTTTCATCCGGACTTATCTTAAAGAATCGCGAGCAATCATTCTGAAGCTCCGCAAGATTATACAAAAGAGGCGGATTCTTGGCTTCTTTTTTCTTCTCACATTTAAGTACGGACGCACTGACGGGAGTCTCTCCAAGCGATGCGATCAGCTTATTCGCACCTTCTTCGGTCTTAAAGCCTTTCTCACTGTACAGGTCAAAAGAGCCGTTATACTTGGAGTCATCAGTTACTCTCCACTCCGCATCGCATTTTTTACCCGCAATATCAACCTTTGAAATAACGCGGTAAAAAGGAGTCTTAACGAATTCTCTTATCTCCCTCTCCCTTTCAACGACAATGCCCAAAACACAGGTCATTACACGTCCCACGGATACTACGCACTTATCTATATTGAGATAATTCTTGATAGAATACGCATATTTCAAGGTAAGGGCTCTTGAGAAATTGATACCCATAAGATAATCCTCTTTTGCCCTAAGAAACGCGGATGCTCCGAGATTATCGTACTCGCTGTCATCCTTCGCTTCCCTGATTCCGCGCAAGATTTCGTCTTCCGTCTGGGAATCGATCCATACTCTCTTTCGCTTCTTATCTTTTACATTTGCCTGCATATCAACAAGACGATATATATATTCACCCTCTCGTCCCGAGTCGGTACATATATATATCGTGTCTACATCTTCTCTGTTCAGCAGTTCTTTTACAATCTTGAATTGTTTTGAGACATTTCCGATAACCTCATATTTAAAAGTTTCCGGAATAAATGGAAGTGTGTCCAAAGACCACCTTTTGTATTTTTCGTCATAGACTTCAGGATAGCTCATGGTTACCAAGTGTCCGACACACCATGTAACAATGGCGGTATCTGACTCAAGATAACCATCTCTCCTGGTAAAATTTATTTTCATCGCCGAGGCAAAAGCCTGGGCAACACTCGGTTTTTCCGCTATATAAACCTGTTTAGCCATTCGTAAGTTCGTCTATCCCAATCAACCGTATCTTACTATCGGGCTTCATGGCCGCATCCTGCAACCACGCATCGAATCCCACAGTTGAAAAGAGATAGTAATAATCTCCCTCAAGTCTTGCTTTTTTTGCGCAGGACTCTATGCCTAATAGGTCATCATGTGTAGCCTGTCTCTGCCAACAGCACATTCCGATTGCCGTATCTCCCACATCGCTCTGGACGATAATATCGAGGTTTCCCTCTTTGCCAAGCCATTCTCCTTCGTCTTCGATCTCAAAAGGAAAAAGACCTCTCTCCTCACAGTGCAAGATATACTCGCGACAAACGGACTTAAAATGTTCCGTAGCATAATTTTGAATTCCTGCAGATATAAATATATCATAAAATCTTTCGGCAGGCATCCGTATAAGATTACTTTCATTCGGGAAGATAAACCTGAAATAAAAATCTATGAGAGGATCGGCTATCTTGTACACTCCCTTAACAACATTTTCCCTTCCTACATTTCCGAATGAATATGCCTTATAAGCAAAATCATGATTTATCAAAGTCTTGAGGTAAACAGAAATCTTTGCTCTTGAGAACCCGGTCTCATGATAAATATCATTGAGCTTATTGATACCGCGTGCCATCACGGAAAGAATCGTGTGATAGACCGCAGTTTCCCTGAGGTTCTCTGACGTAAGCCTTATTGCTTCGCTGCGGAGAAAAGAATCCTTGTTCAAAATATTCTTACAAACATTCTCTTTAAATGAAAGTGTATCGTCAAAATATCTCCAAAGTCCCGTCTGTCCGCCAAGTACCGAATAAGTCAGCACAGCATCCTTATAAGACATATTGGGATAAAAAGACCTGAGTGCAGAAAACGGAAGCGGCTTGATTTTCCTAAATCCTGCGATATTTGCCGCAAGATTACCAAGACTTGCCACCATACTGTTCTCAACCCAGTTGACATCGTAACTCACAAGAAGAACAAGAACCTGCTTGAATTTGCCGTTCTTTTCAAGATAACCGGTCAGCTGATCCATGAACGCCGCGTCTGTCTTTAATATGTTCTCAAAATTTCTGATCACAAAAACAACAGGAGCTCTTCCCACGGAATCCGCACAGGCACTAAACAGATCGTAATAACTTTCTATTTTTCCCGCAGATATTCCATCATTTTTTAATTCCTCGGTCCACAGTCTGAGCTGTTCTCCGGACGACGCAGAGCGCGCCGAATAGAAAAAGCTCTTCCTGTTTTCCATGAATTTCAAAAGGAAGGAGTCCTGTTCAATATTCCTGTGTCCGTAGACAACAAGAATATTGGACAAACCACTCTCATAGTATCTGTTTAAAAAATTTAAATCATCCTGCCTCTGTTCTTCCATAACCTATCACTTTTTGTTAATATATCCACTTGCCTTCAAGAGTTCTGCACACTCAACCGCTCCGCCTGCAGCGCCGCGAAGTGTATTGTGTGAAAGACCTACAAACTTCCAATCATAAACAGAATCCTCACGGATACGTCCGATGCTTACACCCATGCCGTTCTCATAGTTAACGTCAAGTGTGATCTGAGGTCTGTTATCTTCCTGCATATACTGAATAAACTGCTTGGGAGCGCTGGGAAGATTAAGCTGCTGAGGAAGTCCTGAGAATTTCTCAAGCTTCTCGATAAGCTGTTCCTTTGTAGGATTCTTCTTAAACTTAACAAAAGCAGCTGCTGTATGTCCGTAAAGTACAGGAATTCTGATGCACTGGCATGTGATCTTAACATCATCGGCAGGAACGATAACACCGTTCTCAACCTTACCCCAGATTCTGAGGGGCTCTTTCTCTGACTTCTCTTCCTCACCTGAGATGAAAGGAATAACATTTCCAACCATCTCCGGCCACTCATCAAAGTTCTTTCCTGCTCCTGAAATAGCCTGGTATGTTGTAGCAACTACCTCATAAGGCTCGAACTCCTTCCAAGCTGTAAGAGCGGGTGTGTAGCTCTGGATTGAGCAGTTGGGCTTAACTGCGATGAATCCCTTTGTTGTTCCGAGTCTCTTTTTCTGGAATTCGATAACATCCATATGCTCAGGGTTGATCTCAGGGATGATCATAGGAACATCGGGAGTCCATCTGTGTGCGCTGTTGTTAGAAACTACAGGAGTCTCTGTCTTAGCATACTCTTCCTCGATAGCCTTGATCTCGTCCTTTGACATGTTTACTGCTGAAAGAACAAAGTCAACGTCCTCTGAAACGCCCTTTACATCAGTAACGTCCTTGATAACGATATTCTTGACAGAATCAGGAATAGGTCCGTCCATCTTCCATCTGTTTCCTACAGCCTCTTCGTATGTCTGTCCTGCACTTCTGGGGCTTGCAGCAATTGTTGTGACCTCAAACCAGGGATGATCCTTGATAATATCAATAAATCTCTGTCCTACCATTCCTGTTCCGCCAAGTACTGCAACCTTCAATTTCTCGCTCATAATGTCCTCCTAAGATTCTCCTAAAATATATTAAAGCTTAAATTCTTTTAAAAAAGCTTCATTAACATCAATTACTTTTTTCATTACAACAGGGCTCGGTGCTCCGACCGTAAGCCTCTTGTTTACACAAGTTTCAAGACTGATCGCATCATAGATGTCCTCGTCAAAAAGCTCCGAAAAGCTCTTAAGTTCATCTATCTTAAGATCGTCTATCGCACACTTCTTGTCTATACAATAAAGAACAAGTCTTCCGATAACGGAATGTGCATCTCTGAAAGGCATACCCTTAACAACAAGGTAATCTGCCGCATCAGTGGCATTTGTAAAGCCCATCATCGCACTCTTTTCCATGTTCTCTTTGTTGAACTTAAGCGTCCTTAACATATCGGTAAAAAGAGTCAGGCAATTGGAAACCGTATCGATGGCATCAAACGCAGCCTCTTTGTCCTCCTGCATATCCTTGTTGTATGCAAGCGGAATTCCCTTCATGGTTGTAAGAAGCGACGTAAGGTCTCCGTAAACTCTTCCGGTCTTACCTCTTACAAGCTCCGCGATATCAGGGTTCTTCTTCTGCGGCATGATGCTGCTTCCTGTAGAATATGCATCATCAATGTCCACAAATCTGTATTCATTTGAGTTCCAGATGATGATCTCTTCGCTAAATCTCGAAAGATGCATCATTACAGTTGAAAGAGCTGCAAGGAACTCAATAAGATAATCTCTGTCCGATACGGAATCCATGCTGTTTAATGTAGGTCCGTAGAAATCAAGGAGCTGCGCCGTATAATCTCTGTCAAGCGGATATGTCGTTCCCGCAAGCGCTCCGGCTCCGAGCGGACAATAGTTCATCCTCTCTCTTATATCCTTCATCCTGAGAAGGTCTCTTTTAAACATTTCAAAATATGCACCTACATGGTGTGCAAGTGTAACGGGTTGTGCTTTCTGAAGATGCGTAAACCCCGGCATATAAGTCTCGGTGTTCGCTTTCATAATATCAAGAAGCGTAACGAGCATATTGTTCAAAAGATCTGCCATGTGCTCAACTTCGCCTCTCGCATAAAGTCTCATATCAAGAGCAACCTGATCGTTTCTGCTTCGTCCCGTGTGGACCTTTTTTCCTGCGTCTCCGACCCTGTCTATAAGATTAGCCTCGAGGAAACTGTGAATATCCTCATATTTGCCGGTAATTTCAAGTTTCCCGGACTTAACGTCCTCTAATATAGAATCAAGTCCCTCAGTTATGAGCTTCTTCTCTTCTTCTGAAATGATGTTTTGCTTGGCAAGCATAGTTGCATGTGCCTTGCTGCCTCTTACATCCTGTTCCAAAAATCTCTTGTCAAAACTGATGGATGCATTAAAATTCCAAGCCAGTTCATTGATACTGCCGGTGAATCTGCCTCCCCAAAGCTGTGCCATATTTATTTATCCTTCCCACTTTTTCATAGTAAAGTACAAAAAATTATAATCACAACTTAACATAAGAGACTTTCAAAAACAATGTATAATATTGCTCAAATCTTAATTGGTTTAAGTTGTTTTATTGTATAAAAAAACAAATGTCCGCGATGTGCGGACATTTTGCAGTCATATAAGCCAATATTGTTCGCAGGATCTACGAAATAAATATCACTTCAATCTTTCTGAATGTAAGCCAGTTTATCAAAAGACCGGCCGCAACGAACGCCATAATTCCTGCCCAAACCTGCAACCGGTCGGATCCGGTTGATAATAATACGCCAAAAAAGCCATTTCCCATATAATGTGCAACCGAATCAGATAATACAACCCTTGCCGTGAGAACAAATGCGGCAATAATCGTAACGTAATACGACCAAAATGCCAACATTCCAAACCGTATTACGCTGTTTCCGGCCAGTCCCTCAAGCCACATAGCAAATCCAAAAAGAATTATCACAAGCTTAAAACACGGATAAAATCCGTCTTTTAAACAAAAAACGACCGGAAAGATAATAATAACAAGTTCCAGAAAATCCCACACCCTGCTCCAGATAAAAAGCTTATATCTGGTAATACCAAAGCTCAATCCTCTCGGAACTTCTGTTGCCGACATACACCATTTTACGCACATGCAGACAGCCACAATTGAAGCCGTCAAAAATCCCCATTGCAGATAAAAAAACTCCTCATCTCTCAGTAATCTCGCAGCAAAGATAACCAGCAATATTCCGAATGTTACCATCACAATATTCAATAATATATTAGTTTTTTTTAGGCATATAACTGTCTTGAAATCTCTAAGCATATTCCCCCCTGTCACGTAACAACCGAACTGTACTTATTTGCCCTATATATCAGCACTTCCATGCCGGCAAATATCAGCAGTGCTCCAAGCGCATATATAACCACGTTATTCTCAAATGCATAAGCTGAAAAACCGACGTCTATAATCACAAAAGAATACCTGATAAGTACATAAAGAAGCATATAAACTATTGCAACAACAGCAGCAACGGCATTATTGTATTTATCAACCTTATATCCGAAAAAGTATCCCGACGCTCCCGCCGCAAGCGACATTGCAATTACAAAAAGCACATGCTTAATGCGTCCTTGCTCCCACACCGGCAAAGCAAGCAATAAATATACCAATGCATTACACAATGCGTACGTGCCCTGTTTTATCAGATTGCCAATGAAAATATCTTTTCTTCTGGCACCCATAGACAATACGATACCATCGTTCAATGTAGCTGCATATAATGAAAACATAAAAGCAGCATACGGCATGATAAATTCAAAAAATTCAAGAAGCATTAAAAACAGTCTCCTGCTCCAGTCATCTCCTTCTCCCAGTAGCGTAACAGTCCACATTACTGCTACCGCGAGTACCCCGAGTGACATATAAGAAAATAGTTTTATTCCCTGCCTAAAATAGTATTTTGCAGTTCTTTTAAAAAGATTACTCATACATTAAGCCCCCTTTTCCGCGCTCATACACATAGCATAGAAAAGATTTTGAAGTGAAACGGGCTCTATATGAACCTCTTCCCCAAAGTCAATACCGGACTCTTCTGCCAGCAAAACAGCTACCTTGAACCCTCCAATTGTCTCAGTGTTATATACTTTGTATCCGCTTACCGCCTTATCAACCGCCTCCGCAGGTCCACTCACACGATATGCTCTCGCAAGAAGTTCCTCTGTATTTTCCTCAAATTTGATTTCTCCGCCATCAATAATGATAACTCTCTCAAATAACGAAGCCGCTTCCTCAATGATATGAGTGCTTATTATAAAGGTTCTTCCCGTATTTGCGTATTCATCAATGACAAGATTATAGAACTGCTCTCTTGCCACAATATCAAGTCCCGCAACAGGCTCATCAAGGATTGTTATCTCCGCTTTACTTGCAAGTGCCACAATTATCGTAACTACCGACAGCATTCCCTTTGACAGCCCTCTTATCCTTTTGCCCGGATCGATCTTAAAGAGTTTTATAAGTTCCTTTGCATATTCTTCATCCCAATTCACATAAAAAGCCTTTGCGGTAGCAATATAATCTTTTACCTTAAGATTATTCGTTCCAAGCATTGTAACCTGCGAAATCTCTCTGGAATAACAAATTCGTGACAATGCCTTCTCATTCTCCCATACAGCTTCTCCGTCCAAAGTTACAGTGCCTTCCGTAGCCGGATTCTGCGCAGTAAGTATGGATAAAAGAGTGGTTTTTCCCGCGCCGTTTCGACCAATAAGGCCATAGATCTTACCTGTTTCCAAATTGATATCAATATTTTTCAAAACGGTTTCTTTTCCGTATTTTTTTACTATATTCTTACCCGCTAAAACTCCCATTACCGTCTCCTTATTTATCAGGTTCCATTACTTCCGTCTATCATCTTCTTGAGCTCTTCCTTATCTATTCCGATAAGCTTCGCTTCATTTATTATCTTTTTTACAAAGGTTTCGTAGAAGTTATTTCTTCTCTCTTCCATTATCATGTCTTTGGCACCGGTCTGAACAAACATACCGATTCCTCTCTTCTTATAAAGAACCTTCTTATCTACCAGAATATTGATTCCCTTCGCCGCGGTTGCCGGATTGATTTTATAAAACTTGGACAACTCTGTTGTACTCGGAACCTGTTCTTCCTCGCCTAATATTCCACGCAATATTTCATCCTCTACCATCTCGCTTATCTGCAAGTAGATTGATTTCTCTTCGCCCAGATTATCCAGCACGCAGTCCACTCTCCTTTCAGGTTGTATAGTTGATTACTTATGTAAGTGACCTTATCACAAAAGAAAAGATATATCAAGTGACATATCTTTTCCCTCTATCTGCATTATTTGCCAAAAATGAACGACCTGAAGTCGAAATAACTTCCCGGCAAAAAGATAAACGACACATCCCATTTTCCGGTTCTTTTTCCTATAGAAAAAGTTTTTGTCATATAATCGGGACTCTTTGGAAACTCAAGTATTTCCCGCTCTTCATTTCCACTCTCTTCATCATAGAAACGAAGATGTATTGTATTGGCACCCTTTATGGCTCTTCCGGTTATATCAATGCAGGTTGCTCCTTCGTCTCCGAAATCAAGAACACCAAATCCCACGGTGACATTGTTTCCGATGCCCTGAACAATATCATTTAACCTAAGGAAGCTGTCGCCGTAGATTGAATCTGCATCCGGTGCGATTATTTCCGTATAAGTCCTAAGCTCTTTTTCGGTGCCGTCTGCGACAAAATCTCCGATTCCTTCAACCGTGAAATCAAGCTCCGAGACTACTTTCGCCGAATCAGCGCCGTTGTAAGCTTCGCACCTCAGTTTAAAACAGCCGTCCGAAACTGCCGTGATTTCTGCTCTATTGCCTTCCACGCTTACTGTTGCAAGCTTTGTTTCTTTTCCTTTTCTGTTGAGCACCCTGAATTTAAGATCCTGCGCAGATGCACTTGCAGGGAAGATTTTCGCCGTAACAACAGTTGTCTTCACATCAGGACTTAAATTCTGTCCCCTTTCGGAAAAGAGCTTGATAGCCCTGATATCTGTCTTTTGCGACAGCTCCGCATCAACCTTAACAGGCGCACCTTCCTTGTCTGCCTTTACAATCGCAAGAAGTTTTCCGCCAAAAAGTCTTCCGGTATCGGATTGGTATCTGTCATAATCGGTACTGTCACCGTTATCAAGCCCGATCAGCTTTCCGCCCTTTACAGAAACATGCACATAATTATTTGCATTTTCTACAGGATTGCCGTCAGCGTCAAAAGCACTTATCTCCGCAAAAACAAGATCGCCGAATGTATTCTCCGCATCTGCCTTTATTTTGAGCGAAGAAACATCTCCGAAGGATTTCCTTTCATCCCTTGCGATTATGTTGCCCACCTCATCATATGCCACTGCTTCAAGCGTTCCCATTTCATATATCACACTGTAATCAGCCATGATATGATTTCCGCTTCCGGGTTTATTGCTAAGTTCCTGTGCGCCAAGGCTCTTTCCGTTTAAGAACAGCTCCACCTTGCAGCAATTGCTCGCCACCCTGACATCAATGCGCTGACCTTCGTTAAAATCCCAGTACGGAAATACATGTACAAAAGGATTCTTCTCACAGCTCACCCACGCCGATTTCCATACATAATAAGCATCCTTGTTAAATCCCGCAGTATCAACAAGTCCAAAGTATGAATTCTTGGTCTGATAAGGCGTAGGCTCGCCGATATAGTCATAACCCGTCCAGACAAACTGACCAAGTGAGTACTTTATATCCCTGTCATTGCAGATTGCATACTCAAAGCTCTCAGCACCCCAGCCGGTCGTACTGTTTCCAAGAGACGAGCACTGAAGATCCGTATCCATCAATATCTTTTCACCAAGCGGGAAATGATATACGTTTCTGCTCTGAACCAGAGAACAAGTCTCACTTCCGTATATTATCCAGTCGGGATGCTTCTCGTGATGTTTCTCATACAGTCTCTCTGCATAGTTATAGCCTACAACTTCCAGCTCATCTGCACATTTCTGGGCGTTTTCCCACGGCATATAATTAGAACCCGATGTAACAAGGGCATTCTTTAAAGGATCAAATTTTCTGACGAGCCCTCTGAGCTCTTTTGTTATCTCCACACCGCGCTCTGACGCATGAGTGTCATATATTTCATTTCCGATACTCCACATGAGAACACTCACATGGTTTCTGTCGCGCTTTACCCAGCTCTCCGCATCTTTCTCATGCCACTCTTCCCAGAACTGTGCATAGTCGTACTCGGTCTTTGCTTTCTCCCACATATCAAATGCTTCCGAAATGACAAAAAAGCCCATCTCGTCCGCAAGATCAAGAAGTTCCGGAGCATATACATTGTGCGTAAGCCTTATAGCATTTACACCAAGTTCCTTAAATTGGCATAGTCGTCTTCTCATCGCATTTTTATTAAAAGCAACTCCGAGAGCGCCCAGATCGTGGTGTATGCAAACGCCTTGAAGCTTGGTATGCTCTCCGTTTACAAAAAAGCCTTCCGAGGGATCTAACTTAAGATCCTTAAAACCGATATTGATCTCTTTTTCCTGAATAAGCATTCCGTCTACCGATAAAGCCACCTCGAGCTTATAAAAATTAGGATTCTCCGGACTCCATAATTTAGGATTATTTATGGTAAAAGAGGTCTCTTTAACACCGACCAAACTTCTCTGTTCATCCGGTGCATCCGATTTATTTTCGGCATCCGCTTTTTTAGATTCGGTCAGTGAAACTTCTTTATCTTGACCATCTCTAAGTTTGTAAGAGATTTCCGCTCTTTCAGTATCTTCCCCAATAATCTCAGTCTGTATCGTGAGCTTGAAAGCATCTCCCGCTCTCTCAGAATGGACATAAACACCGTTCTCGGGTATATATGTATCTTTAAGCTCATCTATCCATATATTTCTGTAAATACCGGCGCCAGAGTACCATCTGGAGCTTGGATACCTGCATCTAACACCTACATATATATCATTCTCGCCTTTTTTCACATAATTGGAGACATCAAGCACAAACTGCGTATATCCATTCTTCCACTCTCCGGCTTCCTGACCGTTTATGTACACGATGCTGTCCATGTAGATGCCGTCAAATATAAGAAATGTCTTTTTATCCGGCTCCGAAACTTCAAATCTATTGCAATACCATCCGGTATTGGTAGCATACAGATTATGTGGATCCTCGATCATCCAATCATGTGGAATCAATACATCTGTAAATTTATCCGCACTCTTTACTGCAGTCTCGTATCCGGTGCCATATTCAGACTTCCAAAACTTCCAGCCATCGTTAAAGAGTCTCTTCATACACTTGTCTCCTTTTATCCAAAAAACGTAATTCGTCGATCATTTAATCATACACTAAGTATAACTTTTTTTCGACCTTAATTGTGCTGACACGCTATGGATGCGACTCTTTATTCTCTCAGATATATCCCATCCCGAATTTTATGACGTTTGTCTTCTCTTCTCCGATAAGTCTTTCAAGCAGCTCAAAAGCAACCTGCGGAGCAGTCTGCGGGCAGTACGATGTTATGATATTGTCGTCGATCACGACAGGTTCATTTATCACAGTCACACCGAATCCCGCGAGTTCCTTCTGCCTGTAAGCATCACACAGATGATATGTTGTACCTTTTCTTCCCGCAAGTGCGCCGCTCTTTCCTATAGGAAGTGCACCGACGCAAACACTCGCGATGGTCTTCTTTCTATCATTGAACTTACGAATAAGTTCAAGAAATCTCTCATCATAAGCTTCTTCAAAAAAACCGTAATTATGATCCCCGCCCGGAATTGCGAGCGCATCATAATCACTTACATCTATCTCGTTTATCAGCTTATCAACTTTTATCTGCGTTCCCCAGAATGCGCTTGAAACCTCACGTTCATATCCACATATCTCAAGCTCAATATCATATCCATACTCGCTCTTTGCCCAGCCCGCCACATCGTAAAACGGTGCAAACTCAAGCATTTCAAAGCCCTTACAACAAAACAGTAATATTTTCATATCTCGCTCCTATCAATCTAAAACTTGTTCCAGCTTAAAAACTACAGGTCTTGTTCCGTCTGTGCAGCATAAGATCTTTGTTTTAGGATTCTTATACCAGTCGTTGATTATATTATCTCCACTCATCAAAGCGCATAGAGAAGAATATATATCAAGCCATGCAACAGGGCAAAAGCCTTCCGGCATAACAGCTCCGCCTTCATAGTAAAACTCGTTTCCCACTTCAAGCACGGGACATGCGCCTGCTTCTTTTCCATCTACTAAATACTCTTCGGCAAGATCCCCGTAAAACTCTTTCCTGATCACAGTAATTTTTACTCTCATACCTAAAAAATATCTCCTCCGCTACCACATATACCTGAAAACGTTCTCTCTCGTTACCACATCCAGAATATTGTTCCTTCAGACTTGGTTAAGCCAAGTTTTTTCTGAAGTTCAAGTGATGCTGTGTTGCCAACGACAACTTGTCCGAAAGGAATATACCCCTTTTCGAGGGTTCTTCGTATCATCTCTATCTCAAGAGCTGTGCCGTACCCCTTTCTTCTGTGTTCCTGTAACACCAGTAAGAGTCCAACACTACCTTCCATGTGCTCTCCTATAAATCCGACAGGACTACTGTTCTCATACCCCATAACGATATTGCCACGCTCAATAAGCTCTTTCAGCTCTTCTTTACTCACAAGGCCATACTCTCTTGAAATAAGAGGAAAATCTTCCATTGTTGCCGTTTTGTATTCGAGCACATCATCCGCTTTAGGTGGCTCTTTTGATAAGTATGCCAACTGATAGCATTCCATAATATTTTCATAGCCAAATCTATCCGCTGCCATCCTGCCAAGTTCCGCGTTGGATATCATTATAAGCGGCTTCGCTTCTCCGTTATTCCGCTCTAAGATTTCAATCCCTTTTGCGACATCATCACAAGCCAACATCAATGCCTTGCTCATAGTATCCTTAAGCAATATCGCATCATCTGCCCTTTCGATTATCTGTGCCGTCCCGCGCTTGATCACGCGATCTATATTCAAATTTTCAATTGTAGTTAAATCCATAGCTAAAATTCCTCATTTATATATTCTTAATTCTAATATAGAGCATAAAAACACACCGATTGACTATTATTTGCCTCAATGCTAATATAATAAAAAAGTGCTACCGATAGACGGTTAGTCACCATTTTAAGCTGTTATATAACCGCTCAGTCATGGCCGTGACAATGAGCGGTTATTTTTGTGTCTTAGCTCAAACTTCCGCATATCTCATCAAACGCTTCAGCCATGCACTCCTCAGGAACTTGCGGCCAATCGCATTTTCCATACTTCCTGTTGCAAAGATCCATTGCTCTTCCAAGTAAACCTGCATGCGTATATTTACCGCACTTGCCCGTAACAAGAAGTTCCGTGAACTTTGTCCAATAAGGCGCCGTCTCATACAATCCCGCTTTTTTCATTTCTGAAATTATAAGATCAATATCTGCCTCAAGCAAAACAAACTCAGGCTCCCATTTACCTCCGACACCGTGCAAGAGCATAAACTGATGACTATACGGCACATCAATAGAAGCTCCCACCGATCCGGGATTCCAAATATGCGTTGTGCCACATTCCTTTTCCATCTTAATGTGAGTGTGACCACAGACAATGTAATCCGCATCTGTCTCAGAGGTAACTTCATTCAAACTCTGCTCATTGATTGCAAATTTCTCATTTACTTTCCTGGGCGAGCCATGACAAATCACAATATCAGGCAAGCCTTCATTCTTAATTGTCATTGTAATGGGAAGGCTGTTAAAAAACTCAACATCCTTTTTGGTAAGATGAGCATTTGCATAACGAAGCAATCCTACAGTACTTGGATAAGCATCCCACTCAGGATGTGCCTTTCCAAGATCATCCAATTGATAGTTTTCTTTATTTCCTCTCAGAAAAAAACATTTTTTATTATTCCTAAGATCATAGAGCGTTTCCATCACCTTCTCTATGCCCGGAAACTCTCCCGTATAATCTCCAAGAAAACAATATGTATCTATATCCTTATTTTTCAAATAATTTAAGCACTTCTCAAGCGCAACATGATTTCCGTGGATGTCTGATAATACTGCAATAGTCATGTTATCTCCTCCGTTAATAATCAAACATATTTACACTATACCACAAAAAGAGCAACCATTCTTTCCGAATGATTGCTCTAATTAACATATCATATTATCTTGCCGCTGCCTTAAGCGCCGCCACAACTTCAGCCTCCGTAGAAAGCGCAAGCACTTCCTTAGCCAAAGCATCCGCATCGGCCTTTGACCACTTCGAGATGATGCTGCGCGCGGTCAGTACAAGTACTGAGTTCACGCTGTACTCATCGAGCCCGAAGGAGATAAGGAGCGGTATCATCAGCGGATCTGCTGCCGCCTCACCGCACATTCCCACCGGAATTCCTACTGCCTTTCCGGCTTCGATTATATTCTTTATCGAGCGAAGAACCGCAGGCTGGAATGCGGAATAAAGATATGCAACCTTTGCATTTCCGCGGTCGACACTCATTGTATACTGCGTAAGGTCGTTTGTTCCTATAGAAAAGAAATCCGCTTCTTTTGCGAGCATATCGGCTATGAGCGAAGCTGCCGCCGTCTCGACCATGCATCCGACTTCTATCTTCTCATCAAAAGCAATATTCTCAGAAGAAAGCTCTTTCTTGCACTCTTCAACAAGCGCCTTCACTGCACGGATCTCATCGACACAGGTAACAAGCGGAACCATGATCTTTGCCTTACCAAATGCACTTGCGCGAAGGATTCCGCGAAGCTGCGTCTTATAAATTTCCGGATTTGCAAGACAATAGCGCACCGCCCTGTATCCAAGGAAAGGATTGTCCTCTTTCTCAAGTCCCAGATACGGAATCTCTTTATCTCCACCTATATCAAGAGTACGGATGATAACCGTCTTACCGTTCATGATCTCAATCGCTTCTTTGTATGCTTCAAACTGTTCATCCTCGGAAGGTAAATGCGACTTGTCCATGAACAAAAATTCCGAACGAAAAAGACCTATACCTTCACCGTCGCATTCTATAGCCTTCTTTGCATCCTTAGGCGTACCTATATTGCAGAAAAGCTCTACCTTCATGCCGTCCGCCGTAAGAGTTTCTTTCCCCCTGAAACTCTCAAGTTCAGCCTGCGCGCGTATAAATTCTTCCCTCTTAATAACATATTTTGAAACTATCTCCCCATCGGGATTAATATATACAACGCCTTCTGTACCATCGACAACGGCAGTATCTTTATCTTTTACCTTCTCTGTAATTCCCGGTACGGAAAGAACGGCAGGAATCTCAAGTGCTCTTGCAAGAATAGCTGAATGTGAGGTCTTTCCGCCAACTTCCGTGATAATGCCTACAACATTCTCTTTAACTATCTGTGAAGTCATTGAAGGAGTAAGGTCATGAGCAACAAGCACAGTACCCTGCGGCACTTTGCTTATGTCTACATCTTCTATTCCAAGAAGTTCTTTCAAAAGACCTGTTTTCACATCGGAAATATCAGATGCACGCTGGCGCATCATATCATCTTCCATTTTGGAAAACATACCTATGAACATATCGCACACAGCAGTGACTGCTGCCTCGGCGCACTGTCCCGCATCGATCATCTTGTTCATCTCACCCGACATAGCGGGATCGGCGATCATTGCTATATGACCTTCCATAATCTCAGCTTCTTTGGCCCCGATAGTTTTCCTTATATTATCGGCCATAGCGGACGTTTTAACTTTTAAAGCCTCAACAGCCGCTCCAAGTCTGCTTTTTTCTGCTTCTGTATCTTCAATATGTTTGGCTTCAAATGACAGATCATAATCTGTTATAAGACAGATACTGCCAATGCCTATTCCTCTTGATGCTTCTATGCCTTTATACATAGATAATGACCTCCCGTAAAAGATTTCCTTTGCTTCAATCTCCGAGACCGCTCTCAATAAGCTCAACCGCTTTTGCAAGTGCTTCCTCTTCATCAGGACCGTCGCAGGTAACCTCAACTTCGGCACCACACTTGATGCATGCCGCCATAAGCATCATGACACTCTTTCCGTCATACTTTGAGCCGTTAATGCAAAGATTTATTTCTGATGAAAAATGCATCATAGCCTGACTGAAAACTGTCGCAGGACGCATATGCATTCCCTGTTCATTTACGATCTTTACTGTTCTTGAAACCATTACACTTTTTCTCCTTTTATGAATTACGATGCAGGTGCCAAAAAATATTTTCCGACACCTACATCACATGATTTTTTATTCTTCAACTGTCTTTTTCAATACACCAAGCATAAGGCAGCTTACAACCGCACCTGCTGCAAGTGCAACAAGATAAAGTGCCCAGTTTCCTACTACAGGGAATACAAAGATTCCGCCGTGAGGTGCCATAAGTGTGCACTTAAATGCCATTGAAAGAGCTCCGGCAACACCCGATCCAACCATAAGTGAAGGAATTACACGGATAGGATCTGCTGCCGCATAAGGAATAGCACCCTCTGTGATGAAACAGAATCCCATGATAAAGTTTACGGGACCTGCTTTTCTCTCTGCTACTGTAAACTTCTTAGGGAAGATAAGTGTAGCAAGAGCGATCGCGATAGGAGGAACCATACCGCCTACCATAACTGCTGCCATGATCATCCATCCTGTCTCATTCTGCTGTGCAAGAGCTGCCGTACCAAATACATATGCTGCCTTGTTAAGAGGACCACCCATATCTGTTGCCATCATAGCTCCAAGAAGAATGCCAAGTGCGATGATTGAACCGCTGCTCATTCCTGTAAGTACGCCTGAAATCCAGTTATTAAGCGCACCGACTATAGGATTGATAGCGCACATAACAAGACCGATCATCGTAATACCCGCAAGAGGATATATAAGAACAGGCTTTATTCCTTCAAGTGACTGAGGAAGCTTGTTACATATCTTTTCAAGCCATAGAACAAGATAACCTGATACAAAACCTGCTACCAACGCTCCGAGGAATGCAGAAGGTATATCTCCTCCGGGATTTGCAAATGTTGCACCGGTTGATGCAAGATATCCGCCGACAAAGCCGACTGCAAGACCCGGTCTGTCAGCTATCGACATTGCTATAAATCCCGCAAGTATCGGAAGCATAAATCCAAATGCTGCTCCGCCTATTGTCTTAAACCATGCAGCTACAGGTGTGTTTGTACCGAAGTTGCTCGGATCGATTGAATAATCATCAAGCAAAAATGCGATAGCTATAAGAATACCGCCACCTATAACGAACGGAAGCATATGTGATACGCCGTTCATTAGATGCTTGTAAAGCTTACGGCCAAGCGACTCATTTACTGCGTCTTCTTTTCTTGTAACTGCTCCCGTGTGATGATATACGGAAGCGCTGTCAACTTTCTCAAACAGCTTTTCGGGTTCGTGGATGGCTTCCTTCGTTGATGCCATAACTACCTTCTTACCGTCAAACTGTCCCATATCTATATTTTTGTCACATGCAACGATTACCGCATCTGCCTCAGCGATCTCTTTTGCTGTAAGAGGATCTTTTGCTCCGCCCGATCCGTCTTTTTCAACTCTGAAAGTAATTCCGAGCTCTTTTGCTTTAAGCTCAAGTGCCTCAGCAGCCATAAATGTATGTGCAATACCTGTAGGACAAGCTGTAACCGCTACGATCTTCTTTCCTGCTTTAGAAGGTGCTTCAGACTTAACCGCTCCATTCTCAGCATCTTTTTCTGTTTCCTTGGAATCAATAAGTTTAAGGAACTCGTCAACCGATTTGGCATCCACAAGTTTCTTGCAGAACTCTGTGTCCATAAGCATTCCCATAAGCTTTGCAAGTACCTCGAGATGTGTATCTGCGCCATTTTCAGGTGCAGCGATCATGAACAAAAGATTGCTCGGCTTACCGTCGAGTGCTTTGTAATCCACGCCCTTGGGACATGTGATTGCAACAAGTCCTGCCTTATTTACAGATGCAGATTTGCCGTGCGGAACCGCGATTCCGTTTCCGATTGCCGTTGAGCCCTTAGACTCACGTTCAAGGATAGCTTTCTTAAATCCTGCTACATCCTTAAGATTTCCGACTGACTCATGAAGTGCGATAAGTTGGTCTATTGCCTCATTCTGATTAGACAATTTAACCTGAAGCTTGATCCCCCTGGGATCGATAAACTCTGTAATTCTCATAATACCCTCCTAAAACAACAAATTACATGTTTAAAGTTCCTTAAAAACCTTCTCTATATCTGCAGCTGTTGCAAGGCCATCCGAAAATGCCGTTGCAGAACCTGCAGCCGTTCCCATTTTAAGTGCAGTCTCATAGTCCTTAGTCTTCAAATATCCTGCTACAAAACCTGCTACCATCGAATCTCCCGCACCTACCGAATTCCTTACTGTTCCTTTTGGAACTCCGATGCGATATTTCAAGCCGTTTTCATCAACCAGCATCGCTCCGTCACCTGCCATTGAGATAAGAACATTTCTTGCTCCCATCTGCTGAAGACGGACCGCGCCTTCATATATCTCATCATCCGTTTCAAGTGTCTTTCCTATGATCTCGCCAAGTTCAAAATTGTTTGGCTTAATAAGGAACGGATGATACTTAAGAACATTTGTGAGCAGATCCTTCGTCGCATCCACAACAAACTCTATTCCTTTTCCGTCGAGCATAGAAAGAATCCTTTCATATACATCATCAGGAAGCGAGCTTGGAATAGATCCCGCCAGGATAAGAAGATCGCCTTCTTTCAAGTGCGAGAGCTTGTCAAAAAGCTCTTTTTGCGACTCTTCATCAATCTTCGGTCCCTGAGCGTTTATCTCTGTTTCAGCTACTGCCTTAATCTTGACATTGACACGGGAGATTCCTTCCTTAAGTTCGATAAAATCAGTATCAATGCCTGCTGCCTTAACGCCTTCATCGATGGCGCGTCCTATGAAGCCTGCCACAAATCCTAAAGCCGTACTCTTAAATCCAAGTTCCGACAATACCATGGATACATTTATGCCCTTCCCGCCATAGTAGTACTCTTCACTTGTTGAACGATTCGTCATGTCGGGAAGCAATTCCTTGTCCATTCTTACTACATAATCAAGCGCCGGGTTAAAAGTAACCGTATAAATCATCAATAATCCTCCATCTTTACTTGCAACACCTATGGTATAAGTACCTCTGTATGATTCACATACTCTTTTGCCGTAAGTCTGTCTGTAATAATGCTGCATTCTTTTATGTCCGCAAAAGTCACGGAGTTGACCTTGTTGAACTTGGTATGATCTGCAAGTACATACGACCTGTATGCATGCTTAATCGCTGCCGTCTTGATCATCGCCTCGTCAACATCCGGTGTTGTGAAACCTGCGTGAACTGAAATTCCGTTCGTACCCATGAAAGCTTTCGTAAAGTGATATTTGCGGATAAACTCCACACAATCGGTTCCGACTGCCGCTTCCGTTGAAGCCTTGAGCCTTCCGCCGATCATCGTGGTCTCAAATCCCTTGTCCATAAGACGCTTTGCATGAACAACACCGTTTGTGATGTACTTCGCATTGTTATTGGTCAGATAATCGATCATCGCAAGAGTTGTCGTGCCCGCGTCAATATAAACAAAATCATCATCCTCAATGAGATCGGCAGCAAACTTACTTATGCTGTCTTTTTCCTCTACATTCTTCCGGGCTTTCATCTTAACCGCGTCTTCCTTGGTATCTACATCCCTCGAAGACAATGCGGTCGCACCTCCAAACACCTTGATCAGTTTACGTGAGCGATCAAGTGCGCTTATATCACGGCGTATGGTTGCTGCAGATGTATCCAAAAGCTCGATCAGTTCATTGACGGAAACTGCCTTCTTTTCATTTACAATCTCAACAATACGTGCTCTTCTCTCTTCAGTCAGCATTCAAAATCTCCTTGAGCAAAAATGTTAATTTGTGATTTCTTGATTAAAATATAGCACTCAAAAAATCAATTTGCAATCATATCCAATCATAAATAATCACAAATAATCATTTTCGTTCAAACTATACATTTTTGTACTTGCCTTTTTGTTAATTTTTGATTGAGTATTTTTCACTCATATTTTTTGCGCATAAAATAAAGCACTCAAAAAGAGCAGTCATTCCGGAAACCACCGAAACAACTGCCCTTTTTATGCCATTTTTTATTTAACTACCAACTTTATTCTTCAGCATTGGCTGCCGCAACCTTATCGGCTCTTGCCTCAACCTCTTTTGCCTGAACATCCGAAGGAGTCTGCTCATATCTGTTAAACGAGTACTCGTACTCTCCACTTCCGCCCGTCATTGAACGAAGCTGTGTGCAATATCCGTAGAGCTCCATCTGTGGAACCTCGGCCTCGATAACCTGTTTACCGGTAAGCGAAGGATTCATTCCGAGCACTCTTCCTCTTCTCTTGTTAAGATCTCCCATTACGTCACCCGTGTAGTTCTCGGGAACAGTAACTTTAAGAGATACTATGGGTTCAAGAAGAACAGGTGTCGCATCCATGAAGCCTTTTTTGAAGGCATTGGAAGCTGCTACCTTAAACGCCATCTCGGACGAATCAACAGGGTGATACGATCCGTCATATAGAGTTGCCTTAACACCGACAACGGGATATGCAGCAAGAGGTCCTCTCTGAACCGACTCCGCAATTCCTTTTTCAACAGCGGGGAAGAAGTTCTTAGGAACAGCTCCGCCGACAACTTCCTGATCGAATGTATAAGGAACCGTCGGATCTCCCAAAGGAGCAAAGCGCATCTTAACATGTCCGTACTGTCCGTGTCCGCCGGTCTGCTTCTTATATTTATATTCCACATCGGAATTCTTTCTTATTGTCTCTCTAAATGCAACCTTGGGTTTGGTGAGGTCTATTGCAACCTTATATACATCCTTTAACTTATTCTGGATAACCTCAAGGTGCATATCGCCCATTCCATAAAGAAGCGTCTGACGATTCTCGGCGTCATTGACAACCTTGACGGTCTGATCTTCCGCAGCAATCTTGGCAAGAGACTGTGCGATCTTATCAATATCGCTCTTATTCTGGGCATGATATCTCATAACCGTGTACGGCTGTGAAATATCCATCTTTGCATACTGTATGGGTGTTCCCTTGGTAGAAAGAGTATCTCCCGTCGCAACATCGATCTTCTGAAGTGCGCCAAGGTCACCCGCATGAAGCTCCGATACTTCTGTTGTCTTATTTCCCTGAAGCACATAGAGCTTACCTATCTTAAGTTCCATATCCTTATCCGCAACGAACATCACATCGTCGGGTTTAAGAACGCCCGATCTTACCTTTATAAGTGAGTACTTGCCTATGAAAGGATCGATCATTGTCTTAAATACAAAAGCTGTCTTTGGCTTGGAGAAGTCAAAGTCCGCTTCAAAAATCTCATTTGTATTGGTGTTGATACCTGCCATCTTGCGGTTCTCAGGGCTTGGCATGTACTTAACGATATCGTCAAGAAGTGTGTAGATACCCTGGCAGAGCGTACTTGAACCCATCTCGATGGGAACAATACTTCCGTCGCACACATTAGTCCTTACCGCTGCTCTTATCTCAGACTCAGAGAAAGTTTCACCATTAAAGTATCTTTCCATAAATTCTTCCGAAGTCTCAGCTACGGTCTCAATTAGAGTATCTCTGCATATCTTAAGGTTCTGCTGATTGTAATCGGGAACTTCGCACTCAACAACTTCTTTTCCCGACCACTTGAAACCTTTCTCCTGAATAACGTTAACGTATCCTACGAACTTCTCGTTCTCACGGATAGGCAGGTTAAAAGGAGCCATCTTCTTGCCGTACTTATCAGTCATATCCTGCACAACCTGTCTGTAGGAAACATCATCTATATCCATATCGGAAACAAATACCATGCGGGGAATCTTGTACTTTTCGCAAAGTTCCCATGCTTTTTCTGTTCCGACTTCGATTCCGGCTTTTCCCGAAACGACGATAATTGCAGCATCCGCTACACTGATTGCTTCCTCAACCTCCCCGACAAAATCAAAAAATCCGGGAGTATCCAAAAGGTTGATCTTGTGTCCGTCCCACTCGAGAGGAATTGCCGATGTGCTTATAGAAATATGCCTCTTCTGCTCCTCCTTATCAAAATCACTCAGAGTATTTCCATCCTCCACAGTCCCCATCCTTGATGTAATACCGGCAAGATAAGCCATTGCTTCAGCTAAGGTTGTCTTTCCGGCTCCACCATGTCCGAGCAGTACCACGTTACGAATCTTATCAGTTGTGTAAACGTTCATATCTTATCCTCCAGTCGCTCAAATTTGGGTATTATGTACGAGATATGATACAGATCCCCAAAGACTTATAAGAATATTTTACTAAAAACATGTACTCAAAACAAGTATTCTAAGCGATTATGCACAAAAGTTGCTTCATGTTTTTCAATCTCTTATAGTAAGCCTTCATAATTGATTTTCGCACATTAAAGTGTTATAGTTTTTTCACAAGAATACATGATTTTAGGGGGTTCTACCTTTTATGAACAATATGACCTATGGTTTTATAGGCCTCGGGCTTATCGGCGGATCGATTGCCAGGGCGATAAAGGAAAATGAGCCGTCTTCAAAGATAATCGCATACACTCCGCACAGAGAAACCGTGGACACCGCTCATGCCGAAGGGATAATCGACGCTCCCCTTTATGAGATCGGCGCAGAATTCAGCGATTGCGATTATATCTTTTTGTGCGCTCCCGTTGAGTGCAACAATGATAACATCCAAAAGCTCCTTCCTTTTTTGAATAAGAAGACAACACTTACCGATATCGGAAGTGTCAAGAACGGAATACATGAGAAGATAAAAGAGCTCGGGCTCGAGGATCAGTTTATCGGCGGCCACCCAATGGCAGGTACCGAGAGGATCGGATTTAACAACTCGAAATCTTCTCTTTTGCAAAACGCTTATTACATTCTGACCAAGACAAGCGTCACTGATGAAGACAGGATAAAAAGATATTATGACCTCGTTAAGATGATCGGCGCGATCCCGCTTGTTGTGGAATACAGACAGCACGACTACATCACGGCTGCAATAAGTCACGTTCCGCATGTGATCTCCGCTTCGCTCGTCAACCTTGTAAAAGACAACGATTCGGAAGATGAGCTTATGAAGACGATCGCCGCGGGCGGATTTAAGGACATAACCAGAATATCTTCATCTTCTCCCGTTATGTGGCAGCAAATCTGCACTACAAACGCAGCGAATATCTCGGATCTTTTATCCAAATACATCGATTCTCTGTACGATATCAAACTTGCGATCGATGAAAAAGACAGCGAGAAACTCTTCGAATTCTTCTCAAAAGCAAGAGAATACAGAGAGTCATTTATAACAACATCAAGCGGGCCTATCCAGAAGGTTTACGCGATCAAAGTCGAGATTGACGATCATCCGGGCAGACTTGCCAAGGTTGCGACTCTTCTATCCGACAATGAGATAAACATCAAAAACATCGGTATCGTGCACAACAGGGAATACGAGCGCGGTACACTCAGAATCGAGCTCCACGATCAGGACGGCCTTGATAAAGCAGGCAAAGTTCTTGAAAAAAACGGTTATAACATCTATCTGTAAAAAACAAGGAGAGAGAGACTTACATGACTACATTAGAAAAAGCCAGAGGTCCATTAAGAGGGGAAGTTACCGTACCGGGTGACAAATCAATATCTCACAGAAGCATTATGTTCGGCGCTCTCGCTGAGGGCGACACAACAATCACGGGATTTCTTGAAAGCGCAGACTGTCTTTCAACCATCGATTGCTTCAGAAAGCTCGGAATATCGATTGACCGCGAAGAGGACGAATACAGAAACGCCAAGAAGATCACCGTTCACGGAAAAGGCCTGCACGGTCTCACCGCTCCCATCGAGACTCTTTATACAGGAAACAGCGGAACAACAACCCGCCTTATGTCAGGCATCCTTGCGGCACAGCCTTTCGATACATCTATCACAGGCGATTCTTCAATTGAGCAGCGCCCGATGAAAAGAGTTATCGATCCGCTCACGCTCATGGGTGCATCCATATCATCAGCCCGTGGAAACGGCTGCGCTCCGCTTAATATCGAAGGTGGAAAAGAGCTTAAGGGCATCGATTACACAAGTCCCGTTGCTTCAGCACAGGTAAAATCAGCGATCATCCTTGCAGGACTTTACGCAGAAGGTGACACGATCGTTCGCGAGCCCGCTCTTTCACGAAATCACACAGAGATAATGCTCTCCGCTTTCGGTGCGGACATCCACAACGAAGTTACGGATCTTGGAACGGCATCTGCCATTCTTCATCCCGGACGCCCGCTTAAAGGAATCGACATCAATGTTCCGGGCGATATTTCATCTGCCGCATACTTTATCGCAGCGGCGCTCGTAGTACCCGGTTCAGAACTTCTTATTAAGAACGTCGGTGTCAACAAGACCCGTGCAGGTATAATAAATGTTTTGAAAAAAATGGGAGCAGACATCACTCTCCTTAACGAAGATAATTCTCAGGAATCAAGAGCCGACATCCTTGTAAGATACAGTAAGCTCTGCGGAAACGAAAGCGGCAAGTTCATTATCGGCGGAAAAGACATTCCGACTATGATCGACGAACTTCCCGTAGTTGCAGTTCTTGCAGCAACAGCAGATTGTGAGACTGTTATCCGCGACGCTGCGGAGCTCAAGGTAAAAGAATCAAATCGTATCACTACAGTTGTCGAAAACCTCACGGCAATGGGTTGTGATGCCGAAGCAACAGACGATGGAATGATCATTCGCGGTGGCAAGCCTCTCTTTGGAGCAAACATCAATTGTCACGCCGATCACCGCCTTGCAATGAGCTTTGCGATCGCATCGCTCGTCGCCGAAGGCCCTACGGTCATCCAGGATTCCGAGTGCGTATCAATTTCATACCCGACCTTCTTTGAAGACCTGAAGGCACTGACAAGATAAAAAAGAGTCGCTTGCTTCCTATGATATAAAAATAAGGCTACCACACCTGCTTAGTGTGGTAGCCTTTTATAATATCTAAATTACTCGTTTCCGAAAAGATCTCGTGTATATACCTTATCAACTACATCCTGAAGATCGGGTGTAATTCTGTTTGCGATAATGAAGTCGCACTCTCTCTTGAACTCGTCGAGGTCGCGAACAACCTTTGAATTAAAGAAGCTGTCTTCTTTGAGGGCGGGTTCGTAAACCACGCACTCGATGCCGCGCGATTTGATTCTCTTCATGATGCCCTGAATCGCAGACTGTCTGAAGTTATCGGAACCTGCTTTCATTGTAAGTCTGTAGACGCCGACCTTCTTGGGGTGAAGTGCCCATACTCTGTCTGCGATGAAATCTTTTCTCGTTCTGTTCGCATCAACAATCGCAGTGATGAGGTTATTCGGAACATCCTCATAGTTTGCGAGAAGCTGCTTGGTATCCTTTGGAAGGCAATATCCGCCGTATCCAAAGGAAGGATTGTTGTAGAAATCTCCGATTCTCGGATCGAGGCAGACACCGTCGATTATGTTTCTGGTGTTAAGTCCCCTGACCTCAGCATATGTATCAAGCTCGTTAAAGAATGAAACTCTGAGTGCAAGATATGTATTGGCAAAAAGCTTAACAGACTCTGCCTCTGTCGTATTCATAAGAAGCGCCGGAATGTCTTTTTTCAAAGCTCCCTGAACAAGAAGGCTCTTAAACATTTCTGCCCTCTCCTCAGCTTCCTCTGAATCGGTATCATAACCCACAATAATTCTTGAAGGATAGAGATTATCGTAAAGCGCACGTCCCTCTCTCAGGAACTCTGGTGAAAAAAGAATATGATCGGTGTCATACTCTTCCATCACCGACTCGGTATAACCAACCGGAATCGTTGATTTGATAACAATAAACGCATCCGGATTTTCTCTTCTCACCTTATCAATAACGCTCTTAACAGAAGACGTATCGAAATAATTGAGCTTCTCATCGTAGTTTGTCGGAGTTGAAACAACAACAAACTCTGCATCCCTAACAGCCTGCGCAAGGTCGCAAGTTGCTGTAAGTCTCAAGTTTCCTTTCTTAAGATACTCTTCTATCTCCTTATCAACTATCGGTGAGATTCCCGAATTTATCATCTTAACTTTCTCAGGAACAATATCAACCGCAATAACATCATTGTACTGCGCCAGAAGAACCGACATCGCAAGTCCCACATATCCTGTTCCAACAACAGCTATCTTCATTCTATTTACCTCTGAATTCTCAGTATTTTTCTAAAGTCTTTTAGAGTCAAAACACTCCTGAACCATTTTAATAAAAAAAGGCAGGTAAAGCAAATTGTATGCGACATTATAGCTGCTGTTTCAGAATTTGAATGTCTCCTTAGGGCCAAGGTAAGACGGTGAAGGTTCCTCTCCTGCTTTATGTATCACCAATTTCTGAATAACGAAGTTTGGATCTACCGCATAAACATTGATATCATTGACACCGGCTTTAAGCTTCAGATCTGCTTCGACAACTCGCTTGTTTTCTGTAACAACCAAAGACCAATACGGATTTCCGTCGCCGACAGCAAAATCAGGCTCGATCATATTTATTTTATTTACATCTCCGTCATTCACGCCGATTCCGAAGTATATCACATTATCCCTTGAGTAAGGGTTGCTCGGATTGACATAGAGCTTAACTTTGTAATCGCCCTCTGAAGGAACTTTAACTTTATAAGTAAGCTTCGGATAATCCTTTTTGTCTTTTCCAAAAATAACATCCTGCGGATATGCCTTAACCGCATCAAGACCTCTGCTGTAATCTTCTATAACTTCAAAACTTCCGCTTACTGAATCGGTTTTATTTGCATAGTCTACAGCATCGATTGAGATATAATTCATCAGCTCAAGCTTACCGGGCCATGTTCTCTTATGAAGCGGTGCATCTATCATCTTCTCGTTCATGTCGAGTGTTTTTCCAAGCCAGTAGAACGTGCCGTCGGCTTTTTCACCGCATCCGATATCGGACAAAGTATTTACCGGAAGCTTAATCACTACGTTTCCATCAGAGCAGTGAATGCATATTTCGGGTGTGACATCGCCCTTTTTGTACTTTTCCCTGTCCAGTCTGATCTTTAAGATCTTGATCGTATTAGGCGCAACAACTCCCTTTTCCTCTGATATAGCAAAGAACTCATTGGGATTTTCAATTTCGTAGCTGCAATCAACTCTTCCCGCAGTTGAAAGTATAAGTTCCGCCTCATCCTTTGAAGGATCGAGGAACGCATCTGCAGCACCTACATGTCCTGTCCAGAACTTTCCTTCCGTATAGAAGTCGGAGCCCTTTACCGAAACAATCAGTCTTTCTTTGTTCGCAGGCTCAAACGTATGGATCACAGGGTACTTGCATCCTTCTTCGCACCAGTCATTAAATCCTATGTGCTCTGAAAGTCCCATTCCGTACCACTTTCCGTCTTCGATAGTATGAAGTTCATCTACAATCTTTCTGTCATATGCGATGCAATCATCTATTTTCTTTGCAAGAGTCATTGCATAAGTACTTCCCTGCTCCGCAAAAGCATGGTTCAAAGTTGTAAGAAGCCACATCTTCTGAACATTGAGATTTGCGGTAAGCGGAAGCCATATAAGTTCATAGAAAACAAATCTTGTATTGCCTTCAAGGTTATTTAAAAGCTCATCGGCATCCGCCATGAGATTCTCAATTTTTTCAAGCGTATCAAATGTCTCGTTATAAGCAAAAGGCGCATAGACTTTATCATTCATAGCCTCAGTTCTTCTGCTTGAAGTTATCCTTGTATAGCCTTCAAGAAGCTCTGCGCACTTATCCATGTCAGCCGCAGAAAGCTTGCCATCGAAATTCTGCTTAACTATAAGCTTTGTATATTCTTTTGCACTCTTTGGATTAGAAGTTCCATAGCGGTCAAAATCATATGCCAAATCCAGGAAGTATCCCAGAGGATATTCGTTACTGAAGACATCACCGACATTGACAATCCAAAGATCTCTTATACCAAAGTCATAGGCTGTCGTCATCTGCTCCCAGACCTTGGAAAGGTGCGATGTATTAAACCATTCAAATGACACCGGAAGACCATGATAATCAAAATGATAGTACATTCCGTATCCGCCCTTGTGGCTTCTCATCTCTTCTGTGGGAACGGTCCTTAAATTCCCATGATTATCATCACAGAGCATAAGTGTTACGCCATCCAATTCAGGATCGCCCATGAGACCTTCCGTATTCTCATCGCCGTAGAAATAGGGTTCTACCTCCTTATAAAGTGCAAGCATTCTCGGAACTTCGTCGAGGTTCTCATTTACATTTTCCCTTATCAGTCTGTTCTGAGTTGAAAGAACTTTCCTTAAAAGATCGATATTATCCTTTAAAGTAGCCTCCGCTCCCATGATAGCGGTATCAGCTTCGCCTCTCATACCGACGGTAATCACATTCTCAAACTTACCGCTTCTCTTAAGACCGTCTTCCCAGAAACGTGTTATACCTTTCTCGTTGGTAAGGAAATTCCATGCATCACCATATATAGAATCCTTGCCCCTAAGGTACTTATACTCTTCTCCCTGTCTTAAGCACGGTTCATGATGGCTCATTCCCATTACCACTCCGAGCTCGTCGGCAAGAATCGCATTCTCAAGTCCCGGACCGTCGTCAGGGAATATAGCTGTCCACATGGCAGGCCACAGATAATTACCCTTAAGTCTTAACAACAGTTCAAAAACATGTTCATATACTTTGGCATTAAAACCGCCGAATCTCTTATTACAGAAATTTCCGAAAGCCGGCCACTCATCATTAATAAAAAATCCTCTAAACTTAACCGATGGCTCTTTTGAGATCATGCAGTAATCAGAAGGAATTTTGAATTCATCTGTTTTAACGGGCTTTACGTCAAGCCAATCGATAAAAGGAGATACACCGAGCATCTCGGAGAGCTTGAACATTCCGTAGATTGCTCCACGCTTATCGCTTCCAACAATAATAAGAGCATCACCTACAACTGTAATCTTATAGACTTCTCTTTTTCCCTCAATATCAGATGTATCAACGCCAAGCCCTGCTATAAGCGCATCGCCGACTGTTCCTACATATATAGGACTTTCTGAAGCCTTTTCCTCATGTACTTGGGGCGCACTTCCAAAAACCGCCTCCATATCGCCGGAAATCTTCGCAGCAATCTTCTTAATGCCGCTCAATGCATCTTTATCATAAATGATCGCATTTCCACCATTTTCAATCTTAGCCCTTGAAATAATAAAATCCATAAATAGTCCATCCTTTTTAGTTGCCTTGTATATATATACAAATTAATTATTTGCATCTTATCACGTAGCATGGCCCTATTCAATGATGAAATCTCCAAAAATCCTGCTTAACTATTCGCTTTCATATAGAACACCGGTATAATTTGCTACCTTAATCCCATATTTTTGTTCCTCAGTGAATCCATATTGAAGTTGTCCTCTAAACCACTTCCCATCAATATACTCCTCGTAATCTACTGAATCTTTCACCTCCTCTTCACTACTATAATTCACTTTAACACTCTTTATCATTTGAGCCGGCTTCTTGGCAACAGCAAAAGCCACTAAAGCTGATACAGATAAAACAGTCACAACAATTATAAATAACGATTTTTTGCTATTAGCAATGGGTTTTGCCAGAATATTTTTGAAGCGATTTTTTAATGTTTTTTCTGTTACCAACGCTTCCCCAAATAACATTCCTTGTTCTCTCGGTGTATTATTCAATATCACATTCGCATATATCTTTTTTTCTTCAAATGACATTTGCTTTGTCACTCTTTCATCACACGCGTATTCGCAACTATATTTTAGTTGTCTATAATAATAATATGCCAATGGGTTTAGCCATAAAATATACAGAAAAAATTTCGATATCATCATCCACAACGGATCATTATTTTCACAATGTGATAACTCATGATGTATTACATAACTGCTACCATACGCCCCTCCCTCCGGTAACACTATCTTTTTATTTATTATTCCAAAACAAAAAGGGGTCTTCGCCTTATCCCATGAACAAACCGTAACATCCTGTTTGTCTATCACACCAGCATATTTTTGAGTAATCTCTTTACTTTTAGTAATTTTTTTAGAAATTATAATGTAATAAAGAATGTAATGTAATATAAAAAGCGCTACGAATGCACAATAAACTCCAACTATATATGATACTTTTTCTATACTCAAACAACTATTCAATGTTTTTTGCGCTTTAATAGCTGTTTCCCCAATAATCCGATTACCCGTGTTTAACTTTCTAAGAAAATATACCACTATCATAAACGCAGTAGTTATAAATGGTAACAATCTCCGAATACAATACTGCCTATTATATGAAATAGATTTTCTAAAAATGAAAAAAAGTGTTTCTAACAAAACAACCATTATTCCAAAAAACAGATAAAAAACCACAGCCCATTCAACTATTCTCGCTGTCATTACTTTTCCTCCTGTTGCTCTCTTATCCACTTTTCCAATTCAATCGCTTTTGAATCTGAAATTGCGCCATCTGTTAAAGCAACAAAAAAACTTGACAATGATCCTCCAAACACCTCTTTAATAAATCTTTTTGCCTCTATTCCTGCCAGCTCAAAAGTATTATATTGAGGTTTGTAATATTTAATATGCTTAATTATCTCGCTCTTAATTACACCTTTGCTTTCTAATCTGGCAAGAAGAGTTGATACAGTCTGGATTTTCCATTCTATCCCCAGTCTAATTAAAACTTCTTGCAACTCTTTTGCTGTAATAGATTTCTGCATTTTACATAAAACTTCTAATACTTCTTTTTCTGCATTTGATAAATTTTTCATCACTCTTTCCTTTAAAATAATAACTACATTTTTGTAGTTATACCTTACTGCAAAAATGTAGTTATTGTCAATAAACCGTTAATTGTTTTTGCAACACAGCCACCATAATGCATCTATATACATTTCTATCTATACTTTTTTTGCAATCATAATATCTATACAATGCTTATGCGGCATGCCTCCACTGTTACAATCAAAAATCACTTCATCCATCCGGAATATTTCCCAGTCATGATAATACGTAAATATCTCACCTGATTTCCACGGATAGCGATTTACTTTTTTATTCTTGTCATTCACTTTAATAAAAGGTTTATCTACAAAAACCTTTATCGCATTTACCCCATCTTCATTGGTATGCTCTTTCAGGTGTTCGGTTATATCTGTTCTAAGCTCAGGTCTCATATAGTCAAATACACCGCTGCTAAAGATAATGTCATAATTCTCTTTCAATCTGTAATCATTAAGATCCGCCTGAAAAAAAACTACATTCACGCCGAACTTTTCTGCCAGCCGTTTTCCCTTTTCTATGCCGTCGATTGACAGATCAAACGCTGTCACCTCATATCCGTTTCTTGCAAAAAACACAGCATCTTTCCCCTCTCCACATCCAATATCAAGCACCTTCAGCGGTTTAACCGGAGGCTTCATCTTCATGATCTCATAGCAAGTTTCATTTGGTTGTATTCCCCAGTAATACTCATCTTCTTTGTATCTGTCATCATAATAACCGTGAGTTTTGAATTCATAACCAAGCAACGCATCCGACGAAGTATTCAGTACTCTGGCTATTATCGGCAACAATTCTATCTCCGGATAACTCACGCCTTTTTCCCACTTTGATACTGCCTGAAAAGACACATGAAGTTTATCGGCAAGCGCCTGCTGCGTTAAGCCAAGCTCTTTTCTTTTTGTCATGATCACATTTCCTATATTCATCTATTTTCTCCTCCATAAATGCATTATTGAATATAATCAAGTCTGCACTCCTCCACAGCTAAATGCATGTTTTCAGACGTTTTTGTTAAATACATAATACTTCATGCACTCAGAATATCCTATAACTTATCTGTTTAGTTTAGCCAAGCATTTCTACCGGAAGTTGAAAAAATCTCGTTGAAGCACTTTTTCCTTGCGATATGACTTTTTCTTACAAGTTCATTCTAAAAAGTCATGGATTCTCTTTTGTTTCTTTATGATTTTCACTTGATGTATGACCTTTTTGAATATTTTGGCTTTAAAAAGTCATGTCCTGACCCTCCATATCATTCCGATTATCGCTTTTTGCATGACTTTTTTGAGTATTATTTTCAAAAAAGTCATACCTCCCCCTTTCTTTTCATTACAATTGTCGCTTGCCGCATGACTTTTTTGAGTATTATTTCTAAAAAAAGTCATGTCACGCCATCATTAGCTTCTACATCCTCATCAAGCATATATTTTTCTCATCCAATCGCCACCTTCCGCTTCCAAAAATGTATTACCTTTGCCGGCACAGTCCTCAGAATCAGCGCAGGGAGCCTTTCTATAAGCGAAACAGACCTGTACGGCCATATGGCGTAGCCGACCGGGCGGTATCAGTTTGAAAATGCGAAGATTCGGACGAGCAAGATGATTTTCAAATTGAATAAAACCCGAAAATGCCGACTTCTCTGAGCAACGTCGAAAGGAGGCATTTTCGGGTTTTATGAAATTATGAAAATCACTGCGCAGACGAACACAAGCATTTCCAAACTGATACCGCCGGTCGGCTACACCAAATGGCCATACAGGTCGTCCGCTATAAAAAGCCCCCGCGGCTGAATACTCCGTGAGGGCCCCACACAATACAATTATCTGCTGTTCCTGTTTTTGAAGTAAGCGAACAGACTCTGCAAAATTATGAAGAAGCACAAAAGCGCTGCCGTCATAATGTTACTCCAGCTTGATAAAAGCTTTCCGTTAGTTGTTACAAGTGTCGAGATTGTTCCGTTTATGAGAACACCAAAGAGCGATCCGATAACGTTGCCGACACCGCCTGTAAGAAGCGTTCCACCGATAACCGCTGATGCAATCGCATTCATCTCGAAACCGAGCGCCTGCTGAACAGAACCTGACATAGTGTTGAGGCAGTAACAGATTCCTCCGATAGAGCAAAGGAATGAGGAAAGCATGTAAGCCTTCATCTTTGTAGCCTTAACATTAAGTCCCATCATTGTAGCCGACTGCTGGTTTCCGCCAACCGCATACAGACTTCTTCCAAACTTTGTATATTTAAGTATGAAGAAAATAAGTGCCACAACCAAAAGTGCTATAACTACCGTAGGTCTGATAAAAGGAACTACCGTCTTGCCTTTTTTATTTACATATCCGAGAAACTTCGGAAGATTGATCTTGGCATTTGCCCATTTGTAAAACGTAGGATTCATCTGCTGTGTGATTGAAATCTGATCGGTACAGATAACCGCCGTCATGCCTCTTGCAAAGAACATTCCCGCCATGGTAATGATAAACGGCTGAATCTTGAGGTAACCAATCAAAAATCCCTGTACAGCACCGAATACAAGTCCAATAACAAGTATTAGTATGATAAGCGGAATACAGGGCCACCCCTTAACGCCCATTCCGTAAGCAAGTATCATACAATCCATAGCTACAAGCGATCCTACGGAAATATCAATTCCGCCGGTGAGCATTACACATGTCATTCCGCATGCAACGCAGATAAGTCCCGCGTTGGTAATAAGTAGATTCAAAAAAGTCTGTACATGCGTAAATCCTTTAGCCGAGTAAACAACACATCCTGCCGCATACATCACAACAAAAAGGACTATGGTGATCAAAAGGAGCAGCGTGTTTCCGCTGAATTTCTTTAAACTCTTCATGCCTCCTGACCTCCTTCCGTCTTAAGTGCTTTTCTTTTTGCCTCAGTGTTTGCGATCCACTCTTTAAATGTAGGTGCCTGAACAACTACGATGATCACAACTATGATAGCCTTAACAACAGGCGCCTGGTCGGTCGAAACACCCATAGCAAGAAGGGTTGTCGTGATAGCCTGAATTGTATATGCTCCAATTACCGAACCGGCAAGATTGAATTTACCTCCGCCAAGTGAATTACCACCGAGCGCTACCGCAAGGATGGCATCAAGCTCGTAGTTAAGTCCTATGTTGTTTGAATCTGCGGAATAGATACGGCTACTTGCGACCATTCCGGCAATTCCTGCACAAAGACCGCAGATCACATAGCAGACAAAGCATATCATCGCTGAATTTATACCGGAGATTCTGGCAGCTCTGCTGTTAATACCTGCTGACTGAACGTACAATCCAAGTGCAGTCTTTTTTAGCAGTAACATCACAACCGCTATAACAACGATCGTAACGAAGATAGCCGTCGGAATAGGACAGCCCGGTATGAAATTACCAAGGTACTTATAAGGCTCGTATCTGATGTATGTGATCTGGTTGTTACACATAAGAAGGCCGATGGCTCTCGCCGCTGTGAAAAGAATAAGTGTAGCGACCATAGGCTGAATCTTTAATTTAGCAACAAGTGCACCGTTCATGGCGCCGCACAAACCGCCGAGGAAAATTCCGAAAAGGATTCCCACTCCCATCGGAACTGCAAGTTCTGTGGTTGAGTTAACACCGTAGCCTGCAAGCATCATACAAGTTCCGCAAGCCGATAAACTCATAACAGAACCTACAGAGATATCAGTTCCTGCCGACACCGCAACTACAAGTGTCTGCCCCACTGCAAGAATCGCTATCTCACTTCCTCTGTTCAATATATCTATAAGTCTTCCATACAACACTCCATGTTGAATACCGATACTAAAAAAAGCCGGATTCTTTATCAAATTTATAAGAAGAACCAAAAGAAGGCAGAAGAAGGGCAAAAATAACTGCTGCTTCGTTAGTTTCTTTATTTTATCCATTACTTCTCACCTCCCGCGATCGCACTCATTACACTCTCCTGCGTCATCTCTCCGTCGATTTCCCCAACCTTTTCGCCGTCTCTCATAACGCACATTCTGGTGCAGGTACGAAGCATCTCTTCTATCTCAGAAGAAATGAATACTACGCTCATTCCCTCTTGAGCAAATTGCAAAATAAGCTTCTGGAACTCTGTCTTTGTTCCGATGTCGATACCTCTTGTCGGTTCATCGAGGATAAGGAAATCAGGATGAGTGCACAGCCATCTTGCAAGAATAACCTTCTGCTGATTTCCGCCCGAAAGCTGTGAAAGAGGTGTTTCTCTACTCGCAGTCTTGATCTGAAGCATATCTATAAACTTGTCCGCGATCTCAATCTGTTTTGCTCTTGATACTTTCTTAAACATTCCGTTTCTTGCCTGAAGTGCAAGAATTATGTTATCTCTTACCGAAAGATCACCGATACATCCGTCGGCTTTTCTGTCATCGGGAAGATATGCCATACCTTCCTTTATTGCGTCGATAGGTGCCTTTATATTGATCTCTTTTCCCTTCATGTACTCTTTACCGGTCTGAGCCTTGTCTGCACCGTAGATGCAGCGCACCATCTCACTTCGACCGCTTCCCAAAAGACCTGTAACTCCGACTACTTCGCCCTTATGAATCTCAAAGTCAAAAGGCTTTACTGTTCCCTTATGGCTGAGTCCTTCGGCTTTAAGCATGATCTCGGGATTTATCTCAACATTACCCTCGGGTTTGATAGCCGCAAGATCGTCAAAATCCTTACCGAGCATGGCAGCTACCAGCTTAACTCTCGGAAGTTCGCTTATAGAATAATCTCCTACAAAGCTTCCGTTTCTCATAACCGTGATCCTGTCGCAGACTGCATAAACCTGCTCTAGGAAATGGGTAACGAATATGATTCCTACTCCTTTTGCCTTAAGATCTCTCATTACGTCAAAGAGCTTTTCAACCTCGTTGTCATCAAGAGACGATGTCGGCTCATCGAGAATGAGTACCTTACATTCCATATCCACTGCTCTTGCAATAGCAATCATCTGCTGGATCGCAAGTGAGTAATTCTCCAAAGCCAGTGTCACATCGATAAATATGCCAAGGCTGTCCATTATTTCTTTTGCCCGCTTATTCATTGAACGCCAATCTACGGTACCGAACTTGGTAACAGGTTCGCGTCCAATGAAAAGATTTTCTGCAACAGAGAGGTTCGGACAAAGATTGACCTCCTGATAAACCGTTGCAATTCCTACTTTCTGTGCATCCTCTGTAGAGTGGTTAAAAACATTTCCTTCCACACCCTGCACGTAAACCTCGCCGGCATCACGCTCGTACACGCCCGTGAGACATTTTATGATGGTAGACTTTCCTGCGCCGTTTTCGCCCATCAGTGCGTGAATCTCGCCTTTATGAAGTGTAAGCTGTGCGTGATTGAGTGCTATGACACCGGGAAAGGCTTTCACTATGTCACGCATAACAATAAGTTCATTCTGCTCCATAAAATAATACCCTTCTCTTATTGAATAATTAGGGTAGTTCTCGCGAACTACCCTATAAGTTTTTCTATAATCAAATCTCTATAATCAGTACGCTTCATCAACAGTTGCTTTATCAACTACGATAAGGGGTTCTGTTACATCCTTGCCTGAATTGTTCTTGTAAGAAATGTCCTTAAGAACATCCTCTGATACGAACCAAGGCTCTTCCATGAATGTCTGCTTCTCAACTGTCTGTCCGCCCTGAAGAGCCTGTATTATCTTAAGGCAATCAGGTCCCTGAAGAGGATTGCACTGGAAGTCTGCGTTGATCTCTTTGTCGAGAACCTTCTGAAGACCTGCGGTACAAGCATCGAATGAGATAACGATTACATCGCCGTCAACACCGTATGAAACACCTGCTGCCTTCATTGCATCGATAGCACCGAATGCTTCGTTATCGTTCTGGCAGATAACAACGTTGAACTTGCCTGCATATGACTTGCAGTAAGACTCCATAACCTTCTGTCCGCCTTCCTGTGTGAAGTCACCTGTCTGTGAATCAAGAAGCTTCCATCCTTCTGAATCTACGAACTGATGAAATCCCTTTGTACGTCCGATCTCAGCTGAAGAACCTGTTGTTCCTGTGATCTCAAGGATATTAAGTTCTTTGATGCCCTTTGCCTCTGCGTAAGCCTTAAGCCATGCACCTGCTGCAAGACCTTCGTTTGTGAACTCAGAACCTACCCATGAAACATATTTATCTGAATCATCGATCGTACGGTCAATTACTATAACAGGAATGCCTGCATCATCAGCTTCTGTAAGTACTGTATCCCAACCTGTTGATACGATGGGGTCAATAACGATGTAATCAACGTCCTGCTCGATAAAGTTACGAACTGCCTCAAGCTGTGCTGCCGAATCGTTATCACAATCTACAAACTGAAGATCGATGCCGTTCTCACTGGAAAGAGCTGCCTTAACTGAATTTGTTGAAGCTGTACGCCAATCCGACTCGTGTCCAACCTGTGCAAATCCGACTGTTATTGCCTCTCCGTCTGCTGCCGGTGCTGCTCCGGTATCATCGGCTGTATCTGCCGTTGCTTCCGTTGCATCTGTGGCATCGGTAGCTGCCGTTGTATCCGCTGCGCCTGATCCGCCGCATCCTACAAGCATCGAAACTGACATTGCTGTAGCCATAATAGTTGCCAATACTTTCTTCTTCATACTTTGTACCCTCCATTTACAATATATATAATGGTTTCATATACACATTGTACTTATAGCAGGGCTTTCTTCATAGAATTAGGATGCAACATGCACAACTTTCTATATTTTGACAATACAAATTTAGATGTTATACTTTTATAAAAAATACAAATTCATAGCAAATTACTATATCGAAATATTTTGGTTGAATTTCTTTGTATTTAGATGGATTTTTTTGGCAGAACGCTTAAATTTATCCTTAGAATTATCTGATAATTTTGATAAGCAAGTAGAATTTTATGTTGAATATTTTTCATATTCACAAGAAGACAAATTTTTTTACCCGAATTTATTAAATATTTAGAGGAAAAAATGACTAAGGCAGAAAATATTACTCAAAAAATAAAAGCAGAAATATCCGAACTATTAGTATCGGGAAACATGTCCCTTCCGACGGAAAAAGAGCTCTGCACTAAATACTCATGCAGCAGACAGACCATACGCAAGGTAATGGCTGAGCTAAAGGAAGAAAAGCTAATAACCTCACGTCAGGGAAGCGGATACCGCCTTACAGGACTAAATCCAAATCCTAGAAGAAATCAGATCTGCCTTCTTCTTACGCGTCCCGACGATTACATATACCCCACGCTTATCTACGACATAGAAAGAAATCTTTCATCAGCAGCTGATATCCCCGTGTCTGTCTCTGTATTTGAAACACGTGCCGACTTCTACAAGGAAAGCGTTATTTTAAAAGATCTTCTCAAAAAACCACCGCTTGCGATTCTCTCCGAGTGCTTCTCACTTATGGCCAATCCAAACTCAGGCCTTTACAAGATGCTTGAAGAAAAAGGCTGCGCCGTCATCTTCCTCTACGGCACTTACAGAAATATGGAAATCTTCCCTTCCGTCACGGAAGGAACATACGACGCCGCATACAGCCTGGTCTCACACCTTCACTCAACCGGATCCGTTAAAATCTCCGGCATATTTCGAAACGGCAATCCTCAGGAATCTTCCATGCTCTACGGATTCATATCCGCACTCAGAGATTTAGGTTTACCTTTTGACAAGAGCAGATATATCATTGAAGGCGAGCCGCACTCCGATATCGTGAAGCTTTGCGAATCCGGCGATGCCCTGATATTTGGAAGCGATGAATATGCTTATCCGTATGTAAAACAGCTGAGAAATATGAACCTGATAAATAACGGCGATAAAAAAATATACAGTTTTGATAACAGCTATCTTTCACAAGTAAACTCTTTTCGCATAAAAAGCTTTGGGCACCCCAGAAGTCCACTCGCGTCCGCAATAGCAGAAAAGATCGTATCAATAATAAAAGGACAACCAAAAATTTCGATTGTCCTTCCTTATCAGCTGTTCTGATTTCTGTACTCCTTGGGAGACATTCCGTACGTCTTCCTGAATACAAAGCTGAAATAATGCGAATCCTTATATCCCACTGCAGCCGCGACATCGGCCGTGTGCATTCTCTTTTTCACAAGAAGTTCCCTTGCTTTATCAAGACGCTTTGCGGTAAGGAACTTCACAAACGTCGTATCCATCTCCTTACTGAATATCGCGCTGAGATAACTGCTGTTTACAGAAAGTGCCTCCGCGACATCACTTAGCGAGCAACTCTCATTCATATAATTTTCATCTATATATGCTATCGCATCGCTTATAAGCTTATTTCCCCGCTTATCCGTCGGTTCATCTTCAATCCCGACAGGAGCATCCTTTATCAATGACTCATATTTTGCAGCTATCTCTTCCGTAAGGATATGCGTATCCTGAACAAAAAATCTGCAGGCAAATGCATGGTTTACAGCGTTAAAACACTTTTCAAGTGCGCTGAATCTCTCAACGGGCTCACCCGCCGAGGCGTACCATTCTATCTTGTCATCTTTGTCCCCGCAGATCTCCGTGATCTTGGAAATACCTTTGTCAACGTAATCTGCAACGATATCTTTTTCACCCTTAACAACAACGATGTATGTATTAAGCGACCATCTTGACAATATATACGCAGGAAACCTGATGAAATAACTCATAAGCTCCTCAAGCGCTTTGCAATACTCGACAGAGCCAATCTCTTCAATAGGCTTCTCTTTGTCCTTTATGGAAAAAAGAATCAGACTGAATGCGGAAGCCGTGATATCAAGCGATAGTTTCCCAGCTTCAACATAGATATCTTTTACCGGCATTCTTCCCGTAAGAACCTTCTCAAAAAATTCCCTTCTCTGAAGCTGCTCATACTCCTGCGTCTCCATCTGATACTGCAGAAGATACCCTTGCTGAATGCGCTCTTTTTCTATCTTCTCTTTTACGCTGTCAAGAACCTCTTTCATTCCCGACTTCGTTATCGGCTTTGAGATATACTGATCGACGCCCTCTTTGATAGCTCTTTTTGCATACTCAAAATCATCGTATCCGCTCATGATGATAATGCGCATCGATGGGAACTCTTTTTTCACGATATGACTGAGTGACAATCCGTCCATAAACGGCATCTTGATATCCGTGATAAGAACATCCGGCGCCGTTTTCCTTATAAGCGGCAACGCCATCTCTCCGTCTCCTGCTTCCCCAACAAAGTCAAACCCGTACTCCTTCCATGGAATGTTGTTTCTAAGGCTCTCCCTAACAACACTTTCATCCTCCACAAGAAAAACCTTCAGCATAGTAACCCCTTCCCGTTATTTCATACTACAATTACTGCCTAATAATTCCTGTCTTCGATGTACTCATCGACATTTTCTTTTGTAAATACCTTTTCTTCCATGTAATAGGTCTTTTTTATTTCTTTTCCAGATTCAAGACCATTTATAATCTGCGCAAGAAGCTCTCCCGAATTGGGGTTGCACTCTACATCGACATTTATAACACCTTCTTTGACAAGCTCCAGCGCTTTCCTTGTTCCGTCAAAAGATATCAGTATAGGATCTCCTGCGCCCCCTGTCTTAACCCCTGCTTCATTCAAAGCTTCAATGGCTCCGAAAGCCATATCATCATTTTGACATACTATCACGTCTATGTCATCAAACTCTCTAAGGAGCCTTGCCATGGTCTCATTTCCCTTGGTCTGAGTAAATTCTCCTTTTGCGGATGCGATCATTTTCCAGTTCATGTTTCTGGCCGCAATGGCACCAAAACCTCTGGCTCTGCCTTCCTGCGCGGAAGATCCGCTTGTACCCTCAATTACAACGATATTGATGTCATCCTCGCTTTTACCCTGTTTCTCAAGATGCTCTTCCAGCCATTTCCCTGCCGATGCCCCTTCAGCGTACATATCCTCCCCAATAAAAGACGTGTACATTGATTCATCATTTACGGAAATATTTCTGTCGAGCAGGATAACAGGTATCCCCGCGTCCCTTGCTTCTGTAAGAACAACATCCCATCCCTCCTGGATCACGGGACATATAACTATATAGTCAACTCTTTGAGATATAAAACTTCTGACCGCTTTAAACTGCTTCTCCTGTTTCTGCCTTGCATTGTCGTAGATAAGAAAGAATCCGTTATTCGTAGAAAGCGCCGACTTAACCGATTCGGTATTCGCACTTCTCCATGTCGATTCGCTTCCAAGTTGCGAAAAGCCTACACTTATAAGCGCATCATCAGACATCGTCTCAATACCGCTGTCTCCCGACGTGACATCATATACAGAAAATCCGGTAAACGGCCCGCACCCCGTTATCGCTACCGCTACTGCCGTCAAAAGAGCTGCGATCTTATATTTCTTTATCAGCATTTGTATCCTCTTCATGATTGAACAAAATTGCCGGAAGCACCACCGATACAGTGGTTCCTTTTCCAAGTTCCGATTCTATTGAAATTCCATACCTGTCACCGAAATTCATCTTGATTCTTTCGTTGACGTTTGCCATGCCAAATCCCGTGTCGGTATCTTTGGCAGGTTTATTCAGTTCTTTTCTGATATGGTCTAGTGTCTCTTCGTCCATTCCGACTCCGTCATCACTAACTTCAAATCTGATGAGTTCGTCCTCTATTCTGCCGGTTATCCTTATAAGCCCCGACCCTCTCTTGTTCTTGATGCCATGGTACAATGCGTTCTCAACAAGAGGCTGAAGCGTCATCTTCAGGATCTTATAATTGTTTAAACTGTCATCAATATCTATATAATAACACAGTATGTCGGAATACCTCACGCTCTGAATCTCAAGATAACTTCGTATGTGCTGGGCTTCTTCCCTTATGGTTATCCACTCTTTTCCGTGACTTAAAGATATCCTGAAAAACTTGGACAGAGAAACAACCATGTCTTCGGCTTCCTGACTTTTTCCGTCTTCAATAAGCCAGACTATAGTATCAAGCGTGTTATATAAAAAGTGAGGATTGATTTGCTCCTGAAGAAGCCTTGCCTCCGCCATTCGCATTTTCTTTTCATCCTCTCTTATCTGTTCCATCTGTATCTCGAGATGCGCCGCCATATCATCTACGCTCTCGGAAAGAAGTGTGATCTCATCCTCGAGATTAAATGATGTTCTTACAGAGAAGTTTCCTTCCGCAATCTCCTTGGTCGCAGAACTAAGCGCATCGATAGGCTGAACGATGCTTCTTGCGATCTTATCCGTTGTAAGGACGGTGCACAGTATTCCAAGGAGAAGAAGGACTCCCAGAAGGACAAGAAGATCTTCCATCTCTTTTAACAGGCCTTTGTTTATGACTTCAATAGTCTTGGTCTGATAATAGATGTAGTACTGGATATTGTCCTGAATAAGCTCGGTCAGTGAATATATGTTGGAATCAAGCATCTCGACATCTTCATCGTAATTGCCGCCCGCTTCTACACTTTTCCTGATATCACCGAGCCTGTTCTCCAAAGTGTCAACGTTTCTTAAAAGAGTCTCAAGCCATGTTCTGCTGTTAACCTCGGTAGTGATCGTCTTAAGCTCCGTAAAATCCTTACGGATATTCGTAACAAGCACATAAGGATCCGTCTCATCTCCGCTTCCAAATGCGTCTCTTCCGACGATTATCCTGTACACACTCTCATCCATCTGCTCCTTGAAAGTCAGATTGTAACTGTTCGCAACAGTCAGATTACTTACGATGGTATTGTATGCATCGGAGTAATTTATCAGCGAGAATATCATGTACAAAATAATCAGCACGAACGGCACGGTTATCATCGCCGCCAATATGATCAGCCTTCTTTTGAGAGGCTTCTTAACTCGTGGTTTGTTGTTATCGGGCTTATTTTTCATACTAAATTCAGTATACTTGTCGGGAATGGGGCGGTCAATGATTTAGACTTTGCCTTTGGACGCCTTGCCTTTGGGGACGTTCAGACGCAGGGCCATAGGGGCGGATAGGCGTGTGTACGTCTTCGGTGTGATTTTCTAAAATTCATGAATCGGCAGATGCCTCATTTCGCGTTGCTCAGGACAATCAGCATCTGCCGATTCATGAATTTTGAAAATCAATCACCTCGTACGAAGACACGCATATCCGCCCCTATGGTCCTGCGTATGAACTGAGCACTAAATGGCGAGGGGTGTTCATAAGACATAAGCATAGATAAGACAGAGGACGATTACTTGCAGGATCTGTACTGATAGAAACGCGGTATTTAGTACTGCATCGACAAAATAAAAATAGGGATTATCACCGGCGTAAATATATTAAAATCAATATAGGATTACTTTCGTATGTTTTTGCATAGATTAATGGGATAGAATAGTTTTTTCTGGGATGTTAATATTCATTGCTTGTAGCAACGGCAGCTTTCATAGTACTGTTGCTACGAAAGGAGATTTTCGCTCATGTTAAACGAAAACATAAAAAAGATTAGGCAATCAAAAAGTCTTTCACAGGAGGAACTTGCTATCAAATTGAATGTTGTGAGACAAACCGTTTCGAAATGGGAACGTGGTCTGTCAGTTCCGGATTCGGAGATGCTTGTTTCTATTTCTGACATACTGGATACTCCCATCAGTACTCTTCTTGGTGAAACAATATCAGAAAATTCTCAGAAAGATTTGAAGGTAATATCCGAAAAGCTTGAAGTCATCACGCTTGAGCTTGCAAGGCAAAAGGCAATGAGGCACAAAATCGGCATCTTCGCCGTATCGACATACAACACGGATTATATTCTTGTAAAAGAAGAAAATTTGGAGCGAGCGCTTAGCGTATTAGCTTCTGAAGGGTATACGGTAATTTAAAGCAAAGCAGCCTGAATAAGAGTTATATCAACGCACTCGCTTCCAAAACCATGTCAGCTTTAACTGTTTTCTCAAGACACAGTCTGACATTGGCCATATCACTGTACTCAACAAATCTTGTAGCAGACTCAATATCATTTCCGCTTTTCATCTTGCGGTCGATGAGTCTTTTCCGCAGCATAGCTTCATTTGCAGTGATGCTGATAGTGTAATCCGCCATAGCCCTTAGCCTATTCCATCCGTCCATATCAAGTAAGAGGTAGTTCCCCTCCAGAAGAACTATATCTTTTGTGATATGAATCGCATCCTCCACAGGATTATGCAGATGCCTGTCATATATAGGCCAAAAGGTATCTTCCCCGGAGCTCACCTTTTTTATCGCAGCAGTCAGTTTCTCCAGGTCGAAAGTAACCGGCGCTCCCTTTATCTCCACCATCTTCACTTCTTTGCCATCTCGTATTGTTGTATGTGACAACAGATACTCCTGCCTTCTGTGAAATCCATCCATTCCGATAGCTTGCAGGTCCGTAATGTCATCATTTTCCCTTGAGAGCTTTTCAAGAAAGCTTACAAGCGTGCTCTTCCCCGCTCCCGGAGGTGCTGCGAGCATCACAAGAATTCTCCTTCCCTTTTCTTTTTGCAAATCAGAAAGCTCCTTAAGCAGCGGCAAAAAGAGCCGCTCAACAAACTCGTCACTATATGTGGCATCCACGTGTATGCCGTTTATCTCTACAGAATAATTTGCCATTTTACATCGGTGTCCCCACTTCTATCAAATTGCCATCCGGATCATAAAAGCGTATGACTTTCTGGCCCCAGCTGTGCGTCATGAGTCTGTTGACATATTTCACTTCCGGATAATACCTTTCAAGCTTTTCAATAAAGCCTTCAATGTCGACCTCTTCAAAATAAAGCTCACAGGAATTGTTTTCCGAAATAATCTCTTTTCCCAAAAACTCTTTCCAGTACTTCTCTTCTTGCAGTACCAGCCCTTCCGACAAGATCATGTTTCCTCCATTATCCAGGAGCAACTCCAGGCCAAACAGATCATGATAGAACTTTCTGGATTTTTCGATATCTTTAACAACTATCAGGAAGTTTTTAAGTCTCATGGGGGTCCTTTCTTCATTATTGTCTATAAAAATTGGATGCATACCATACTACTTCAACAAGCTTGAACCTAGTTCCTTACCCCAATTGCTTCAGTCATGGATTCGGTCACATAATAAGTATCAAACGCCACCGCCATCACATCATCCCGACAATCATGTATGTTTCCAGTGCTGATAAGCATTCTTGAAGCAGTTCATTCTCCATCCACATACGTCTCTGAGCTTTTATTCGTGCCTGTTCTTTTAAGCTCTCTAACTTTAGTTTTTGAAAATTATCCATGTCTATTATCCTTATACAGCATCATACAGCGGGATTTTTAAAGTTGCATCTCTTGCTGTCATAATCAAGGCAAATACTTGCTTTTCAACAGCAAGATTCATAAAGCTGTTTATTCCGCTGTCATTACCAAGGCATAAACTGTTTTTTCAACAGCGCCTTTTATAAAACTGCATTTTCCGCTGTTATGCTGCAAATACAAACTTTATTTTTGACACCGAAAATCATAGATTCATCTGTTTCCGCTGATTTCCCCACTATCCCATTACCCCTTCAAAAGAAGATTCCTCACCGGAATCCACAGAAGCATTCACATCAGCAGTTCCATTTTCGTTCTCTATGTCTACGTTATCAGTAACAGTGCTATCTTTTCCGTCACAAGCACATAGCATAAATGTAGAAACGATCAATGTTAGTAAAAACCTTTTTCTCACTCAGACAGTACCCCCAACTTCATTTAATATCATCCCAAACTTTCATATGTTATTATATTAAACAGAAATATTAGTCAGTATCTCTACAAAGAGATTTTAACACAAGCAAAAAGTATGACATCTTAAAAGAAATTACAGGAACCATGGACTACGATGCCATCCTGGAAAAACTGAAATAATTCAGAACAAAAAAAGCTCAATGCAGTGCCATCTCTGCATTGAGCCTTAATATTATTCAAATTCAATTCTCACCGTTCTTCTCATTATATTCCTGAATAGTTGAATAAACATCAATACGAGCCTTCATATCTTCGGGCATTCCGACAAACATCGAACCATAGTGGAATGTATCTCCGTTCTTCGATGCTCTTACGATCTGAATGAATACGTGAAGGACTTCTTTTGTCCATATTGTAAGGTTAGCTTCGTAGTTAGCACCGATTGTAAGCTGCTTGTTTGTTGAGAATCCAACGCCGTCTCTTGATGCATCGGTAATTGTAATCTCTACTGTTTCGAAGCTCTCACCGCCAATTTCCTTAAGAAGTATTTCGCCTGCCAAATCAAGTCTCTTGGTTCTTCTTCTATTATCCATTATAAAACCCCCGATAAAAAGTGTTACTATTATAATACCTTATTAGAAAAAAATAGCAACTACTTTACACTATTTCGGCCATTATTACTGCTCAAGTTCCGCAAAAGAAACAGTAAATTCTTCCAGATCGTCGAGTCGTAACATAATTCCGCCCTTTAGTTCTTTTTCATCAGGCTCGGCGCATCCGCCGTCAATGTCGATAACGTTCTCTTCCCGATACGACGAAAGTGGGCGAGCACATTTATCATCTCCGAGATAAAAAGCCGGCACGTGACCGATGACAAATACCCACGGTTTGCATGCGGCATAGTCATCAATGCTCTTATATATATCCTCCCTAAACGGCGAATACCAAACAATGTAACGCGCAACATCGGGATCGATATCTTTATAAGGTGTATCGATAATTTCTTTTACAAAAGCGGTATGTGTGAGGAAAAATGTAGTTCCGTTCACTTCAACTTTTGTTGAAACAGGACAGGAATTAAGCCATTTAAGAAGCTCTTTTCTCTCCTTCTTTCTAAGAAGCCTGTATCTGTGATAAGTTATGGCGCCGCCGTTCTGAAAAAGCCAGTTGATTTCTCTTCTTCCTTGGAATTTATTGAGATTGGGAGTGACACTTCCGTCTGAAGCGGCCACATGCAACATCATAGTCTCATGATTTCCCAAAAGGAAATGCATGTTATGAGCATTCATTACATGTCTTAATATCTTTATGCCGTCAGGTCCGCGGTCAATCGCATCTCCAAGCATATATAGTTTGTCAGCGCCCGAAAATTTTACTTTTTCGAGCAGTTTTAAAAATAATCTGTATTGACCGTGAAGATCTGATATTACGTAAGTTGCCACGCTGTCTTACTCCATCCTGTCAGTTATAAAGCATGCATCACCGAAGGAAAAGAATCTGTATCTTTCCTTTATTGCTTCTTCGTATGCCGCCAGAATATTCTCTCTTCCCGCAAGCGCTGCAACAAGCATTACAAGCGTAGACTCCGGAAGATGGAAATTGGTTATAAGGCAGTCAAGAACCTTGAACTTGTAGCCCGGATAAATAAATATCGATGTATCTCCGCTACACTCGGATAGTCTGCCGTTTTCATCAGCTGCGCTCTCTATAGTCCTGCAGCTCGTAGTTCCGACACAGATAACTCTGTGCCCGCTTTCTTTTGCCCTGTTTATCTTCTCTGCTGCCTCTGCGGTAACCTGGTACCACTCGGTGTGCATGTGATGTTCCTTGACATTGGTCACCTTAACGGGTCTGAATGTTCCAAGTCCCACATGAAGAGTTACAAAGGCCATATCTATACCCTTGTCGGAGATCTTTTTAAGAAGCTCATCCGTAAAATGAAGGCCCGCTGTCGGTGCTGCCGCGGAGCCTTCGTATTTGGCATAGATTGTCTGATACATGTTCTTATCTTTGAGTTTATGTGTGATATAAGGAGGAAGCGGCATCTCGCCGAGTCTGTCGAGAACTTCTTCCCAGATTCCCTCATAGTAGAACTTAACGAGTCTGTTACCGTCCTCTACTATATCAAGGATCTCTGCGGTAAGTATTCCTCCGCCAAAAGAAACTCTTGCACCGGGACGAAGTTTCTTTCCCGGTTTAACCAAGGTTTCCCAAACATCATTCTCTTTTCTCTTAAGAAGAAGGATCTCAACCGCTGCGCCTGTGCCTTCCTTTTCGCCAAGGAGCCTTGCGGGTATGACCTTGGTGTTATTAAGAACAAGGCAGTCGCCGGGATCAAGATAATCAATGATATCGCTGAATATCTTGTGCTGCGTCTTTCCTGTCTCTTTGTCTATCACAAGGAGCCTGCACTCATCTCTTTTTTCAAGAGGGTCCTGAGCTATGAGCTCCTGTGGCAGATCAAAGAAGTAATCTGCGGTTGATAATCCAATCTGTGTTGTTTCTGACATAATATCTTACTTTCTAAAAAGAACGTTTTTATTCATTGCAAAAATCCATGTTCTCAAGGAATGCGATATATCCTCTTAGAGACTCATAGAGATCTGCCTTACTGATCACTTCGCACGGTGAGTGCATGTTAAGAACTGCTACTCCCGAATCAACAACATTCATGCCGTATTCTGCAAGAATATATGCGATTGTTCCGCCGCCACCTGCATCTACCTTGCCAAGCTCTGCAGTCTGGAACAATACGCCTGCATCGTCATATACCTTTCTTACCGCTGCAATGTACTCTGCATTTGCATCGTTTGAAGCATATTTTCCTCTTGATCCTGTATACTTGTTAAACACAGGGCCAAAGCCAAGATATGCAGTATTCTTCTTCTCAAAAACAGAAGCATAGCAAGGATCAAATGCTGCACTTACATCAGATGAAAGCATACTTGAATTTGCAAGGCATCTTCTGAATACAAGTTCATCATAATTTCCGTTTACAAGAGCAACTATCTCTGCAACGGCATTTTCAAAGAATCTTGACTTCATGCCCGTAGCACCGGCGCTGCCTATCTCTTCTTTATCAACAAGGATGCAGCATCCCGTTCTCTTAAGGTCTCCTGCTTCAAGAAGAGCTACTGCAGAAGGATATGCACATACTCTGTCATCGTGCCCGTAACCAAGCACCATGGATCTGTCAAAACCTGCATCTCTGCTCTTTCCTGCAGGAACTATCTCAAGTTCTGCAGATATGAAATCTTCTTCCTCGATTCCGTACAGATCGTATAAAAGTGCTACGACTCCTCTTCTTACAGCGCCTGAAAGCTTTCCGGCCTCAGCTTTTTCTTCTTTTTCAGCCTTAACAGCGTACTGCTCACCCTCTGTAAGCTTAGAATCATCTTTTTTATCTTCAGACTTCTCTTTTCCCTCAATAACAAAGGGTCTGTTTCCTATAACGAGATCAAGGGCTTCACCTTCAATTACGTTTGAAGCCTTCTTGCCCATCTGCTCGCTTGCAAGATGAACGAGAATATCTGAAATGAAGAATACCGGATCGTCCTCATCTTCACCGACATTTAAGATAACTGTCGTACCGTCTTTTTTAGCCACAACTCCGTGAAGAGCAAGGGGGATAGTCACGAACTGATACTTCTTGATACCGCCGTAATAATGGGTATCAAGATATGCAAGTCCGTTATCCTCATACAAAGGATTCTGCTTAACATCGAGTCTCGGAGAATCAATATGTGCTCCGAGGATGTTAAGTCCTTTTTCCAAAGGCTCAGAACCTATCTTAAACATAACGATGGATTTATTCATCCACACGGAATAAACCTTATCACCCTTTTTAAGCTTGGTATTTTCCTTTACAAGCTTGTTAAGCTCTCTATAGCCCTCAGCCTCGATCTCATTTACGATCGTGTCGATTGCCTCGCGTTCAGTCTTGGAATTATCAAGGAACTTTTTGTACTTCTCTGCAAACTTATCACATTCCTTGAGCTGTGTACGGTTATAAGTTGTCCATACATTCTTCTTATTCATATTTTGTACCTCTTAAATAAATCTTATCTTATGAACGAAGTTCTATGCCAAGATCCTGTAAGCCCTTAAGTATTTTCTTCATTGCTGAATTGATCTCATCATCTTCCATTGTCTTTTCTTTATCTCTAAACAAAAGAGAATAAGCCATAGACTTGAATCCCTCTTTGATCTGTGAACCTTCGTAAATGTCAAAGAGTGTTAATTCTTCAAGTTTCTTGCCGCCACGCTGACGGATCATCTTCTCGATATCACCCGCAAGAACGTTCTTTGGCACTACCATTGAGATGTCTCTTGTAACTGCAGGGAACTTGGCAATTCCTGTATATATTGTATCAAATTTAGCGTACTTAACAACCTCAGGCATATCGATCACGGCAACATAAACTCTTGTATCGATGTCATAGTTATCGCATACGGCAGGGTGAACTTCACCGAGATAACCGATAACTTCGCCGTCGTAAATGACATTTGCCTGTCTTCCGGGATGAAGGAATGACTTGCCTGCATTAGGGTCGTATTCAACCTTATCAAGCATGTTTACGCTGTCGAGAAGCTCTTCGATAACGCCCTTCATGCTGTAGAAATCGCCATCTCCGTAAAATCCGAGTGTGAGCTGCATTCTCTCATCGGGAAGCTCTGTAAGAGGAAGGCTCTTTGCGACATAGATGTTACCCATCTCATAGAGGCGAACGTCCTTATTTCTGCGGTTGTAGTTGGTTGCAAGGCTTGTAAGCATTCCGTTTAAGGAAATTGTTCTCATTATTGAGAAATCTTCTCCTAAAGGATTTGAAATCTTGATAGCCTTTCTTTCAACTGCGTCCTCGGGTAAAAGAAGCTTATCAAATACCTTGGGGCTCTCGAATGAATATGTATATCCCTGTGAGAATCCGCAGAACTGTGCTACTTCTCTTGCCTTCTTCTCAACTCTCATCTTGAATGAGATACCGCCTGTTGTAGCGCTTGTCTTGGGAAGAGTTGTAGGAATCTTGTCATATCCTGAGAATCTAGCAACTTCCTCCGCGATATCGCACATCTGATTGAGATCCTGACGGAAAGAAGGAATGATAACTTCATCGGTCTTCTTGTCATACTCAACTTCTTCTCTCTTAAGTATCTCTATCATCTCATCCTTGGAAATATCTGTTCCGAGGAGGTTGTTGATCTTATCGGCTTCAAGCGCAAATCTCTTTAAAGGCTTGATGGGAAGTCCTACCTGAACTACGCCGGGAACAACCTTACCACATCCAAGCTCGTTGATAAGCTGGCAAGCACGGTTGATAGCATCAAGTGCATTTGCGGGATCAAGACCCTTTTCAAAGAATCCTGAAGCGTCTGTACGAAGTCCGACTCTCTTTGCAGACTTTCTGATATTAGGTCCGTTAAATGTAGCAGCCTCAAAAAGAACTGTCTTAACATCGTCAGTGATCATTGAATTCTCACCGCCCATGATACCTGCAAGTCCTACTTCCTTCTCAGCATCGCAGATCATAAGAACTTCGCTGTCGAGCTTTCTCTCCTGTCCGTCAAGAGTTACAAAAGTCTCGCCGTCCTTAGCTCTTTTAACAACAATCTTGTTTCCTGCGATTGTTGAAAGGTCGTAAGCATGCATAGGCTGACCGTATTCCATCATTACATAGTTTGTGATATCTACGAGGTTGTTGATAGGTCTGATTCCTACGCTTGAAAGTCTTCTCTGCATCCATTCGGGTGAAGGAGCGATCTTTATATCTGTAGCAACCCTTGCGCAGTAATTTGTGCAAAGATCTGTATCCTTAATCTCAACGTCGATGAAATCTTTGACGTTTCCTTTTCCGTCTTCCTTAACCTTAACTACGGGAGCCTTGAAAGGAAGCTTGTATGTAGCTGCAGCTTCTCTTGCAAGACCGAGAATGCTGTAGCAGTCTACACGGTTTGATGTAACTTCAAATTCAAATACTGTGTCGTGGAGCCCCAATACCTCAACGGCATCAGCGCCAACCTCTGTATCTTCAGGGAAGATATAAAGTCCGTCTTCGGGAGCCTCGGGATAAAAATCCTTTGTTGAGCCAAGTTCCTCGATTGAGCACATCATACCTGCACTCGGAACACCACGGAGCTTGCCTGCCTTGATCTTGATTCCCTCTGCGGGATTCGGGCTTCCGTCATGACCTCCGGCAACACGTCCGCCGTCAAGAACAACGGGAACCTTATCGCCTTCCTTCATATTCTTTGCACCTGTAACGATCTGAATTGTCTCTGTTCCGATATCAACCTGGCAGATAACGAGCTTATCTGCATCTGGATGCTGCTCGATTGTCTTGATCTGGCCGACAACAATCTTCTCAAGGTTCTTATCAAGTGCTGTATATGTTTCAGTCTTTGTTCCGGAAAGTGTCATATCATCGAAGAATTCCTGATCGGTGCATGAAAGATCCGGCACATATGCTTTAATCCATGATTTTGATGAATTCATATTTTTTTCTCCTGTTTATATAAAAAGTGATGATCAATATTATTTGCTCTTTTAGCGATATACGGATTGCTTCGCTTCGCTCTCGCAATCCTGCGTTCATTCGGAAATCGATATGCTCATTTCATTCGCATATCTTTTTTCCTCATTTCCGTTCGATCTTCATATACATTCAATGCTTTGTGCAAGCACAGCATTGAATGTACATGAATCCCTATATCGCTAAAACTGATTAAGAAATCTAATATCATTCTCATAGAGAAGGCGCATATCATCGATCTCATATTTCAAAAGTGCGATTCTCTCAAGTCCTACACCGAATGCAAAACCTGTGTACTCGTTAGGGTCGATTCCGCTCATTTCAAGAACGTGAGGATGTACCATTCCGCATCCGAGGATCTCGATCCAGCCCTCACCCTTACAGAAACGGCATCCCTTTCCGCCGCACTTAAAGCAGCTTACGTCCATCTCGGCAGAAGGCTCTGTGAACGGGAAGTGATGAGGTCTGAACTTTGTCTTTGTCTCAGGTCCGAAGAGCTGTTTTGCAAACTCTGCAAGAGTTCCCTTAAGATCTGCAAATGTAACGTTCTTGTCGATAACAAGACCTTCAACCTGGTGGAATGAAGGTGAGTGTGTAGCATCAACTTCATCTGCACGGAATACTCTTCCGGGAGCGATCATCTTAATAGGGAGCTTGCCCTTTTCCATCTCATGCACCTGTGTTGAAGATGTCTGAGTTCTGAGGAGAAGGTCTCCGTTAATATAGAAAGTATCCTGCTCGTCCTTTGCGGGATGATCTGCGGGAATGTTAAGAGCTTCGAAGTTGTAATAATCTTTCTCAACTTCAGGTCCTTCAACCACTTCATATCCCATTCCGGTAAAGATTCTCTCTACCTCTTCAAGAGCAATTGTATTTGGATGACAGTGTCCAACTTTGTTCTTCTTTGCGGGAAGTGTTACGTCGATGACTTCAGCTTTGAGCTTGGCATCTCTTGCAGCAGCTTCCATTTTGTTCTTGGTCTCTTCAAGAACTTTCTCAATCGCCTCTCTTGTCTCGTTTACAAGCTGACCAACTTTTGGTCTGTCCTCGGGAGCAACGTCCTTCATGCTCTTTAAGATGCTTGTAAGTTCACCCTTTTTACCAAGGAAGTTGACTCTGATCTCATTTAATTTCTCGAGTCCGTCAGATCCTTTAATCTGCTTCAGGGCTTCTTCACGGATTTTGTCCAGCTGTTCACTAATCATTTTTTTCCTCCTAAAAAATTAAAGTCCCATGTGTCAAAAACACATGGGACGAATTTATCGCGGTACCACCCAAGTTCCCGTCATATATAATTATGTACGGACACTCATTATATCTGTAACGTAGACAACACGGTCCAACCTACAAGCATACTAAACAGATAGCCTTCAGAAGGACTGCTCCGGTGCGAATGTTCCGTATATACCCGTAGTAGGAAGCTTACAGCCGATGACTTCCATTCTCTGAACCATGTAGCATAACATCTTGGGCGTAGCCCACACCTTCATAGCATTTATTCTTTATTCAACACCTTATTGTATTTGGCGATGGCGTATTTGTCAAGACTTGCTCATTTTAGCAATAAGTTCCATCTTCTTCTCGCGCCTAAGCTGCTTAATATGCCACTCTCTGCTCATGGCTTCTTCCTTGGTATCAAACTCCTCGAAATACACAAGTTTAACAGGAAGCCTTGTCTTGGTATACTTGGCGCCCTTTCCGGCGTTATGATCTTTTATTCTCTTATCAAGATCATTTGTCCAACCACAATATAAAGAGCCATCGGCGCATTCAACAATATATGTATAATTCATCTATTTTTTCCCAAATAAATTCATCCAAAGAATATCTCAAGCCCTATTCCTATAAGAATAAGCCCACCGATAATCTTCGCATTTCCCGCAAGCTTCGTTCCGAATTTAATTCCGAGCTTAAGCCCCGCGTAGCATACGATCCAGGTAACCGCGCCGATTATCGCAACGCATACAAGAACCATAAGAACACCGTACTGTGAGATTGTAAATCCAACTGAAAGCGCATCAATTGATGTAGCTATGCCCTGTATCATAAGAGTTTTATTGGATAATGTCTTGGAAAAAGAACCGGTTTCTTTATTAAGGCACTCGGTTTCTTTACATGTATCGCAATTTTTGCCGCTGTAGCACTTTCTTTCGCGGCATCCCTCGATCAGCATCTTTCCGCCTATGAACGCAAGTAAAAAGAGTGCTATCCACGGTATAAGCGCATTTAAGCCGTTAAATATATTTGCGGCATTGTGCACCAGAAACCATCCTATAAACGGCATAATAAACTGAAAAGCCGCATACACGCCGGATATTTCCAGCCTCCTTCTTCTGTTCATTTTGGTGTCGGCAAATCCGTTTGCCAATGACACAGAAAAAGCGTCCATGGCGAGCCCAAGTCCCAACATAACGCTATTTACAAAAAATAATATTGTATTTGCCATAATTATCTCCGACAGAATAGTATTTCTATATAATATCAAACCTAATTCGTTGTAGCAATATTATAGGCAACACTCTGGAGATAATGTTTCCTAAAAGCAAAAAAATAGAAGGCAAGCATCCATTAAACTAATGAACACTCGCCCTCATGTCTGGTTTTCCAATGGTCTGTCCTCTCTTTTTAATTTATTTATATTAAATCACTTACTGCAACGGCACCTCGACATCCCTCGGCGTATGTGAAGCCTCGCCACCCTAGCTGTAGATGTCAGCCGTTCCGATAACCATCCGTTCTCCTTTGGTGAAGCTTAAGCCACCTCAGATACTTAGGTTTTATCTCTTAAGTGATTGTAACTATAATATACCATCCCTCTATAGTTTTGTCAATCATCTTTTTATAATTATTTTTATATTCAGACAATTCAAACAATTCCCATGAATTCGCATAAACAATTTGCTCCTTAATTAATTTGATACAAAAAGGTTATTATTGTATGATATTAGGGTATTAAACACAGCAAAAAAGGGGATAATATGAGCGAATTTATTATTAGCACATGCTCCACCGCGGATCTTTCGCGTGAGCATTTTGATAAAAGAGACATTAAATATGTTTACTTTCACTTTGAAATAGACGGAAAAGATTATCCGGACGATCTTGGAGATTCCATTCCTTTCAAGAAATTCTATGAAATGATGGCTAATGGCGCCATGACAAGAACTTCTCAGGTAAGTATCGGAGAATATGTTGATTTCTTCGAGCCTTTCCTTAAAGAAGAAAAGGACATTATTCATCTCGCACTCAGCTCTGGAATTTCCGGAACTTTTAATTCCGCTTCTATTGCAAGCGAGCAGTTAAAAGAAAAATATCCGAACCGTAAGATTTATATAATCGATACTTACGCTGCTTCAGCAGGACTTGGTTTATTGGCAGACAAGCTCGCAGACCTTCGTGATGAGGGAAAAAATATCGATGAGCTCTATAACTGGGCTGAAGAACACAAATATGATATTCAGAGCTGGTTCTTTGTTTCAGATCTCAAGTACCTCGTAAGAAACGGACGTGTTTCAAAAACAGCCGGAGCAATCGGAAATGTACTTAATATCTGCCCACTTCTTAATATCGACAGAGAAGGACATCTTGCTGTAAAAGCAAAGGTAAGAGGAAAAAATGCAGTTATGAAAGCTCAGGTAAAGAAAATGTTTGAGCTTTGCGAGAACAGAACAGATTATGACAACAGCTGCTTCATCTCTCACTCAGATTGCTATGATGATGCGAGAGCCGTAGCCGATATGCTCGAAGCTCAGCTTCCAAAGCTCAAGGGCAAGATTAAGATATTCGATATCGGAACAACAATCGGAAGCCACACCGGCCCCGGCACAGTCGCTCTCTTCTTCTGGGGAGACACACGTACTGAGTAAACTCAAAAGCAGAATGTAGTGAAATAATACGCAGCAATATGCATTTGTCGCTCGTTGGTATAACACCAAAAATCGCTCCAAATGCATATTGCTGCTTTTTTATTTTGCTATATTCCACCTTTACACTTATTTACTCAGCGTTCATAAATGAATTGTGTACACTAAGCTTTTCTATCTTTATCTTTTCTTTTTTATCTTCAATATCTATTTTTATTCTATCTACTCAGAATAATATTTTTTCTCTAATCTCTTCTCGAAGTCTGGTTTGGGCATGGGGTTGTCGTAGAGGAAGCCCTGAACGATGTGGCAGCCGACTTCTTTTAGGAGGGCGACCTGATCTTCTCTTTCGACGCCTTCGGTTACAACGCCGATTCCAAGTTCATTAGCCATGGCGATTATGTTCTTCAGGACGATCTCATCGTTTTTATTGAGGTTATCGCTGCTTATAAAGGATCTGTCTATCTTTATTACCTTTACAGGGAAATCTCTAAGTGTTGAAAGAGACGAATAGCCTGTTCCGAAATCATCTATGGCAGTGTTTATGCCCGCATCTTTTAGCTTGGACAAAAAGCCCGTCATAAGAGATCTCTCATCTTCACTCACGGTCTCTGTAACTTCAACTTCGATAAACTTCCTGTCAATTCCGCAAGCATCTATCGCTTCAACAATCTCATCTACAATACGCTTATAACTGAGATCACGCCTTGAGAAATTGACCGAAATGGGAACAACAGGTATTCCGCGGCTCTGCCAGTCTTTAATGAATTCACAGGCTTTTTTGAGCACATAAATATCAAGCGAAGCAACCATTCCCTCCTGTTCAAGGATCGGAACAAACTCGGTAGGATACAGTACAATACCGTTGCAGAACCACCTTGATAAAGCCTCCGCTCCGACAATCTCTCCTGTTACCGTATCGACCTTTGGCTGTAAATATATCCTGAATTCATCGCTTGCAAGCGCTTCTTCATATCTGTCTTCTATCTGCTTCTGCCTGTAAATCCGCGTACTCATAGCCTTGTTTACAAACACATACGGCTTACTTGCCACATTTTTGGCATAGTTGAGAGCCATCGCAGACCTTGATAAAAGCTGTCCCGGATCTTTAAGCGAATCATCGACGGCATATACACCACACACTGCCGCAATCTTTATCGGCTCCTCTTTGCCGTTTCTGACACCGTATACATCAACACCCGAAAGGAACTCCAGGAATTCTTTTGTCCTCTCCTTCTTAACGAGCGCAGCATAGTTGTCGCCTCCAAGATGAGCCACTATCTCGTCCTTTTGGAAAAAAGCTTTGAGCTTACGGGCATATCTTTTCATGATCTCATCGCCCTCGGCAATCCCGTAGCGTCTGCTGTAAAGGCCAAAACTCTTTAAATTAAAATAAAAGGAATCATAAAGCATTATATCTCCGCTATCGCAGAGTTTATTAGCGAACACGAAAAATCCTCCCGAATTGGGAAGTCCTGTCAGATATTGCTTAAGCGAGCTATCTCTGACAACTGTATTAAGAAGAAATCTCTCCATATGGAAAGAAAGAATATCTATAAGAACCGAAAAACTCTTGTACTCCTCATCATCCCAGTGTTTATCACCATAGAGATAAATGTTATAGGTGACAATCTTTTGCCCAGCCATCTTATTCTGAAAGTAGTATGCCGGTGGCTCACCCTCAGGAACAGGGCCAAAAAGAGGAATAACGGTGTCAGGCTCACCTTCATGATCTGAGCCCTTCGCATAAGAAACTATAGAAACAATAGAACGTAAAGAATATTCCTTGGCCAGATCCGCAATAGCACTTGGCGATATTTCCGGGGTTATGGCTTCTTCCGAAAGTATCTGAACAAAGTTTTCAAAACTCTTTTCAAAATTCATATATACCCGTCCTCATTGGTTTTCTTCAGTTTTGTATAATACAATTTTAATAAAAAATTTATGTTTTTTCAACACAAATAGAGGCAGAACAAAGAGTCGCTTGCGACTCTTCGCGCCCGAGCGGTATTGCAAAGCAATAATTTTCATCTCCGCGAGGTGCGCATCCATAGCGGAGCGTTTTTTATAGCATAGGAAAGCAAATTCCTATGCTATAAAAAAAGACTGCACCCTACGGCACAGCCTTTTTATAGCATAAAATTACTTCTTGTTTACAAGATCCTTAAGAGCCTTACCAGCTTTGAACTTAGGTGCTATAGATGCAGGAATCTTGATAGCTTCGCCAGTCTGAGGATTCTTACCTGTTCTAGCAGCTCTCTTTGTTGTCTCGAATGTTCCGAAACCAACAAGCTGAACCTTTCCTTTTTTCTTGAGCTCCTTAGTAACTGTCTCTGTGAAAGCGTTGAGTGCTGCGGCAGCATCCTTCTTTGAAAGTCCTGCTTCCTTAGCGATTGCATCGATAAGTTCTGTCTTGTTCATGTAATTTCCCTCCAAAAAGAAATTTATTTTACTACATTGCCCATTTTACCACCATTTCAAGCGCATAACAACCAAAAAAAGCGGAAAAATGCGGAAAAATCAAGATTTTTCACAAAAAAATGCTTAATTTTAGCCGTTTTTATCATAATATATCCTGGAATCCCGGTCTGTATAGATGTCTCGGAATACCGTCAACCATGATAGGACCTACATCTCCCTGGATCAGGGGTCTTACATATGTAATAAACTCGTTCGTTACATAAGTTCCGTCCTTGCTTATCCATTCTCTGGGTACAAGCCTCTCATCGTTTGCAATCTTATGAACGTCTTTTACCTCAGTTCCTGCCTGGTAGGGATCGTCGGAAAGTCTCTCGATAACCACCATCTTACCGCTGTCGCCTTCATCGGCGGATTTCATTGCGGCGCCACCGACTTCATATGCTTCAAGAATATCTACTCTGGATGCACAGTGGCTTGCGGCTCTCTGAAGCGTTGAAAGCTCGATTGCACGTGTCTTGCATCCGCACTCGGTAGAAACAACATTGCAAAGATATCTCGCAGTACCCGTAAGCTGCTTGTGTCCGAATGCGTCAACGTACTCAACGGAGTTGTCGAGATCGCTGACATACTTGCCATCCTTGGTCCTGATACCCTCAGAAACGGCAACAACTATAGACGCTTTGGTCTTCAAAAGAGATTTGATTTTCTTAATGAAGGCATCCATCTCAAAAGGAATCTCAGGCATATAGATGGCGTCGGGGCCGTCACAATCTTCGCCCTTGGCAAGCGCTGTCGCACCTGTAAGCCAGCCTGCGTTTCTTCCCATTACTTCAACAATAATAACCTGTCCGTGACTTGTCTCAAGAGACCAACTGTCTCTTATTATCTCTTTTACGGATGTTCCGATGTACTTAGCTGCCGATCCGTAACCCGGTGTGTGATCGGTGAGCGCCAGATCGTTGTCGATTGTCTTGGGGCATCCGACAAATCTGATATCAGAGCCTGTTATAATGGCATAATCGGATAACTTCTTTATCGTATCCATGGAATCATTTCCGCCGATGTAGATAAAACAATCAATCTCAAGCTTTACAAGAATCTCAAAAATCTTCTCGTATATCTCTTTACTCTCAAAAATCTCCGGAAGCTTGTATCTGCAAGAACCAAGATATGCCGAGGGAGTTCTTTTCAAAAGCTCGATATCGAGCCCAGATTGAATGTGATCCGAAAGATCTACATAACGACCTTCCATGAGACCCTGTACGCCATGGATCATACCGTAAACTTTCTTGTATCCACGGTCCATTGCGGTCCTGTACACGCCGGCAAGTGAAGAATTAATTGCCGCGGTAGGTCCACCTGATTGCCCAACAATTACGTTTCTTTTCTTTTTCTGCACCATAACTCCTGTCCCCTTTCGAAAGTATATTTCCATTATATTCGAAAAAACGATAAGTGTCATCTACAAGCTTCACTAGACTCGAAAAAACCTCGCTAAGAGCTCTACTAAAAAAGAGCTTGGTTAACGTTTCCTCGTTCACCAAGCTCTTTCGAGCAATCTAAATAAATGTAACGCGCATAAAGAGCGCATTCCTTATAAGTACAACGCAATATCAGATAAATCTTCCTCTGCGGCTCTTACCCAAACTATATGCAATAGAAGCCACAACAACAAAGCTGACAACTACGATGGCACACACCGTGTAAAGTCTCTTCTTGTCCTCGTCAAGTCCGTTCCAGAACTTGATAGCTTTATCAAGCTTCTTCTTTCCAAAATCCATAGCGTTTTGTACAAACTCTATCATTACATTACCCCCAAATAGAAACAATTTAAATCATTTATCTACTATATATTGTACCTCTGTGAATGTTTTTCCTCAAGTTTTTTTATCACATAGTCTTTCCAGATAAAATCAATTATCGCTGCGAAAGGAATCGCCAGAACGATTCCGATAACGCCGAACTTCCTTCCTCCGAGGACAATTGCCACAAGTATCATAAGAGGTGATACTCCAAGGCTCTCTCCAAAGAGTCTGGGCTTTAAGATATATCCGTCAACAGTCTGAAGAATGATAGTAAAGACAATGAACCAAAGCGCATACCACGGATTCTCCAAAACAAGGATAAACGCACCTATCGCTCCTCCGACTATAGGTCCGAATGTCGGTGCAAGATTGGTCACTCCGACAATAACGGAGATCAGCACAGAATACGGCTGTCCCGCTATAAGCATATAGATAAGGTTTACAAAGCCGACTATAATTCCGTCTATAATATCGAAACTGATATATCTGATAAGGATTGTATTACATCTGTCCGTGACATCACAGGTTCTTTTATATGTCTTTTCATTCATTGCAAGGCTTAAGAACTTTGAAAATCCCCTGATAAGTCTTCTGTTATCCAAAAGAAAGTATATTGCGAAAATAAATGCAAGAACCAGATCAAACATTCCTCTTCCCGCATTAAGGGATCCGTTCACAAAACTCACCATATTCTCAGAGAAATACTCGCCGATAATACCGAGGATATTTTTCTCAAAGCTCTCCAAAGCCGTAAGATCTATACCAATAAGCTGCACTATTTTATTATTCTCAAGATCTTTCAAGAAATTATTTGAAGGATCGACATATTCTCCGATACTGGAAATTAACTTCGATACACTGTCGATAAGCTGCGGAACAAGTGCCACAAACAAAAGCACTACCGCAAGAACAATAAAAAATATGGTAAAAGCAACAGAAAGTTTCCATCTCCTGCTCTCTTTTTTTATTTTCTTAAACAGGCCTCTTTCAAACATGAGCGCCACAGGATTAAATATATATGCTATTACTATGCCCAGGATTACAGGTCTGAGGAAACTGAAAAAAGAATTTATCCCTTTGACTATGGAAGGGAAATTGGACAATATCATGTACAAGACAACAGCTGAACACGTAGCAATCGTGTAAGAAACCCACTTCTTTTTAACCCACTTGTTATCTAACTTCATTTCATTCTCCCATCAAATAAAGTTCTGTTAAACGTCATGGAAAAAGCAGTCATAGCTGATATGACTGCTTTTATTCCCAATTTAGTCCCAAAATGCCGGTTCCTGTTATTTGACTCCTAGCTGACGCCAGGTGGGTTACCGCAACTGCTATGCCTGTCTTCCTCTCCCGTAGCTGGTCTGCGCATGCGCAGGGCCGAAGGCGTGACATTTATAACAGTGATGTAGGAGTCCCGTTTAAAGTAATGTAGGTTCAAATTACACAGGAATTGTCGGACATCCCAGGAGAACTACCTACGTAGTTCTTTGTAGTTCTAATATAATTATATCCATACATGCGCATTTTTCAAGGGTTTACGCGTGATTTAAGAGTAATTTCACAGATACCTAATATTTATAAAACGTGAATTTACCGTATAAAAATACGATGCCAAAAAAATTCCCCGTCAATACGTCAGATTTCCCTTGTAGCTTCCTTAAGCCAATTCTTGATCTTCTCATCCTCGATAAGCGGTGAAACCCTGTCGTACACTGCTTTATGGTACTTATTGAGAAGCAGGACCGCATCAGGCTTCATGTATTTCTTATCGATTGCTTCAAGATCGATAGGCACATATGTAAGGTGGTCGAATCCGTAAAATTTACCATACTCGGTTTCAGAACGGTTTACAACTTCAACAATGTTCTCTATACGGATTCCGTGGCTTCCCTCGATATAAACTCCGGGTTCATCAGATACTATCATTCCGGGCTTAAGCTCTGCTTTGTTAGCGCCCTCCGAGCTCCTCCATCTGATATTGTGAGGGCCTTCATGCACATTAAGCATATATCCAATGCCGTGTCCCGTTCCGTGGTTATAATCAATTCCGATATCCCAAAGTGCCCTTCTCGCATATATATCAACGTTTCTTCCCGTGCATCCGTCCTTAAATATTGCATTTGCAAGTTCAAGCATACCGGATACAGTCGCTGTGTAGTGCTTCTTTATCTCATCGGAAATCTCTCCGACTACGATAGTTCTCGTAACATCGGTTGTTCCACCCATGTATGTTCCGCCCGAATCAACAAGAAGCATTCCCTGTGCCTTTACTTCAGCAGCGTTATCTTCAGTAGCCTCATAGTGTGCCATTGCAGCATTTGCATTATATGCACTGATAGTAGAGAAAGAAAGCTCAATAAATCCCGGAAGCTCCGCTCTCATACCGTCAAGCTTCATCGCAGCGGAGTACTCAGTCATATGGATCTTTCCTACATTTTCTTTTACCCAGTAGATAAACTCTGTGAGCTTAGCACTGTCTCTTAAATAAACCTCACGGATATTCTTAAGCTCAGTCTCGTTCTTTATAGCTTTCATTATCTCTGTGGGATTTTCCCTGTCTTCAATGACATATCCCGCTTCACCCGCCTTATCAGCAATAAGCCTATATGTAAGATAATTGGTATTTCTCTTATCGATAAGGATATTTCCTGTAAGAACAAGCTCTGACATGTACTCTGCATATTCAGCATAATCTTTAAGAACAATATCGTTACTCTCGCAATATGCGCGAACCTCATCCGTAACTTCATCTTTCTGCACAAAAAGAATAAACATATCGCTTGTTATCATTGCATAAGAAAGCGCTACAGGATTGCATTCAACGTCATTTCCGCGAAGATTTGTAAGCCACATAATATCATCAAGCTTTGACAAAAGATGCATCGATGTTCCGTACTCTTTCATCTTTACTCTGACATCCGCAAGCTTTTGCTTAAAAGACTTACCGCAAAGTTCATCGGATAAAACATACATGTCATGGCATGGAAGCGCCGGTCTGTCTGTCCATACTTCTTCCGCAAGATCCTTACCAATCTTTAAATCCGCATTTTTAAGCTTAAACATAGACTCAAGCACTTCACCGTCTTCAGCCGGAACAACTCTTCCGTCAAAGCCAAGTGCCTCACCTTTTTTTACATTATCGGAAAGATATTTCTCGATAGTGGGAACGCCTTCCTCTCCCATCTTGTAAAGAGTAACTCCCGTTCCCGCAAGCTGGTTCTCAGCCTGTATAAAGTATCTTCCGTCAGTCCAGAGTCCTGCCTCGTTGTCACTTACAACAAGTGTTCCGTTCGATCCGTCAAAGCCGCAAAAATACTCTCTTGTCTTGAAAAAATCTGCCGCATACTCTGAATTATGAAAATCTGAAGTAGGAATCATATAATAGTCGATCCCATTCTCTTTCATAGCTTTTCTGAGCTGCGCCAGTCTGTTTTTAATTGTTTTGTTTTCTGTTCCCATATTGATTTCTTCCTCTAAAATATTACTACTCACAATCCATGGTACACCAAATGCACCGGAACTGTGAGTAGTAGTTGAATTTTTTTCTCAAATATTAAAGCCCGTACTTCTTAACTACAAGAGGAACAACCTTAGATGATCCGATTCTGCTGCATCCTGCCTCAGCATATGCCACAGCATCTTCTATCGTGCGGATTCCGCCTGCTGCCTTGATCTTAACATCAGGGCCGATGTTCTTCTTAAAGAGCTCGATATCCTCAAGAGTTGCACCTGCGCTGCCAAATCCTGTTGAAGTCTTGATGTAATCAGCCTTTACCTCGGTAACGATCTTGCAAAGCTCTTTTTTCTCATCTTCTGTAAGATAACAGGTCTCAATGATAACTTTAAGGAGCTTATCTCCGCAAGCCTTTCTGATCTCTTCAAGTTCTTTCTTTACTTCATCATATCTGTGATTCTTTACATCACTAACGTTAACAACGGTATCGATTTCCTCTGCTCCGTCCTTAATCGCTTCTTTTGCCTCTACAACCTTAGCCGCTGTGCAGCTGTAGCCGAGAGGGAATCCGATAACAGTACAGAGCTTGAGGTTATCGCCGTACTTATCATGCGTTCTTTTTAAATATGTTGGCGGTATGCAGACCGTCGCTGTTTTATACTTTACTGCCTCGTCACAAAGACTTACGATGTCTTCCCATGTTGCATCTGCCTGAAGCTGAGTGTGGTCAATAAGTTTTATTATTTCTTTCTCGTCCATATTGAACCCCTTTCTTAATCCCTGTCCTTCATATCCATATAGCCCTTTCTGGGCTCGATTGCCATATATGCAGGACGTATGATCTTGCCGTTATTGGCAAGTTCTTCCATTCGGTGAGCACTCCATCCGACGATTCTCGCCATAGCAAAAATTGTAGGATAAAGCTCCTCAGGAAGCCCAAGCATACGATACACAAATCCTGAATAGAAGTCAACATTCGCACTTACACCTTTATACATAGTGCGCTGTCCGCTGATAATCTGCGGCGCAAGCTTCTCAACAAGCTCATACAATTTGAGCTCATCCTCACGGCCTTTTTCTATCGCAAGCTTCTCAACAAAGCCCTTTAATACCATAGCTCTCGGGTCTGACTTGGAATAAATGGCATGTCCGATACCGTAAATAAGTCCGGCCTTATCAAAAGCCTCCTTATTAAGGATCTTCTTAAGGTATGCGGCAACCTCTTCCTCGTCTTCCCAGTTCTTTACATTGGCTTCAATATCATCAAACATGTGCACAACCTTGATGTTGGCACCACCGTGTCTGGGTCCCTTAAGCGAGCCAATGGCAGCTGCTATAACCGAATATGTATCGGTCATACTTGAGCTAACTACGTGTGTTGTAAAAGATGAATTGTTACCGCCGCCGTGTTCCATATGAAGCACAAGGCAAATATCAAGCAATTTTGCCTCGAGCTCTGTATACTTACAATCAGGTCTTAATAAGTATAAGATTGTCTCCGCTGTAGACAGTTCCTCAAGAGGAGGATGAATAAAGAGTGTGTTCCCCTCGTGATAATGATTGTAAGCCTGATACCCGTATATTGATAAAAGCGGGAACAAACTTATAAGCTGAAGGCTCTGCCTCAGTACATTCGGAAGCGATGTATCATCCGCAAGATCATCGTAAGAATAAAGTGTAAGGACACTTCTTGCAAGTGTATTCATCATATCCCTGCTCGGCGCCTTCATGATTATATCTCTTACAAAGCTTGTGGGAAGACTTCTGTAAAATCCAAGAAGTCTGTTAAAGTCATCAAGTTCCGGTTTAGTCGGAAGTTTATCAAAAAGAAGCAGGTATGCACATTCCTCAAAAGCAAATCTGTTGTCATCCGATGCTGCCTTTATGAGTTGTTTTACATCATATCCTCTAAAGTACAGTTCACCGTCCTTGGGAATGCTCTGTCCGTTTCTTTCTTCCTTTGCAACAATTTCTGAAATACGTGTAAGGCCTGTAAGTACGCCTTTTCCGTTTAAATCTCTAAGTCCTCTTTTTACGTCATACTTGACAAAAAGCTCATTTTCTATCTGATCAGCAGCTTCTGACAGTTTTGCAAGCTCAACTATCTCAGGTGTGTTTTCAGAGTAAATATTCTTTCCGTTTTCCATCCGCACCTCCGTTTAAGCATTTTTATATAAAATGTTTGAATCAAAGACCGAGGAATTCTTTTACGGCACCTTCCATCTCAGTCTTATCCACAACTTTCTTGTGTCTTATCTCAGCGGTTCTGATTGAAGATACCGCCTCGGGGATCTTAACTTTTGAAACCTCGGAAAGTTCGTCTGCAAGTTCGAAATCTCCCTTGGAATCATCCCCTTTGCCAAGAGCGTTCATTACGCTTCTTGTGAATTTGAAGGGACTTGCGGTTGATGCTATTACTGTAGGTGTCTTATCGCCCGTCTCTTCTATATATTTGCTGTATACCGCACTGGCTACAGCTGTATGTGTATCCATAAGATAACCTGTCTTGTCGAATATCTTTCTGATAGTGTCAAAAGTCTCCTGCTCTGACGCATATCCGCCAAAGAAATCAACAAGCTTTGATCTCATATCATCTGTTATCTCATATTTTCCGTCCTTAGAGAGCTTGCCCATGTACTCAGCATCAGCTGCGGCATTATCGCCGGAGATATGATAAATGAGTCTCTCAAGGTTTGAAGAAATAAGAATATCCATTGAAGGTGAAGCTGTAAGTACAAATTCACGATTTCTGTCATATTCTCCCGTCTTAAAAAAGTCGAAAAGCACCTTGTTAGAATTTGATGCACAGATAAGCTTTCCGATGGGCACACCCATGTTCTTAGCGTAGTATGCGGCAAGAATATTACCGAAATTACCTGTCGGAACAACTACGTTAATGGGATCGCCGTCTGCAATTCTTCCCTCTTTCAAAAGCTTTGCGTAAGAGTATACGTAATATACGATCTGGGGAACCAAACGTCCAATATTGATGGAGTTTGCAGATGAGAACTGGAATCCCTTCTCATCCATTTCTTTTGCAAGCTTTTCGTCTGTAAAGAGCTTCTTTACTCCTGTCTGAGCATCGTCGAAGTTTCCTTCGATACCGATAACACATGTGTTGTCACCCTTCTGTGTTACCATCTGCTGTTCCTGAATGGGGCTGACGCCGTGCTTGGGATAAAAAACTATGATCCTTGTGCCCGGAACATCTGCAAATCCTGCAAGAGCAGCCTTTCCCGTATCTCCGCTCGTAGCTGTAAGAATAACGATCTCGTTCTTTGCATTATTCTTCTTTGCAGCCGTTGTCATGAGATATGGGAGAATTGAAAGTGCCATATCCTTAAAAGCAATAGTTGCGCCGTGGTACAGTTCAAGATAAAAAGCACCGTCTGCCTCTGAAATCGGAGCTATCTCTTTTGTGTCGAACTTTGAATCATATGCATGTGAAATGCAGTATTTAAGCTCTTCCTCTGTATAATCGGTAAGAAGAAGTCTCATTACCTCATATGCAGTACCCTGGTAATCGAGCTGCGCGATCTCTCTTAAAGTCTTTTCAAGATGCGGTATATGATCAGGGACATACAAACCTCCGTCCGGTGCAAGTCCTCTGAGAATTGCTTCTGAAGCCTTAATATTACCCTGTGCTCCTCTGGTGCTACTGTACAAAACTTCCTTTGCCATTGCTTTTACTCCTCTTTTGTTGATACAATATTTAAAAATAAATGATTTAAGGACAAAAAAACAGAGCCCTTAAGTTAAAATTATAACATACAAACCGGGGGATTGTGTGAAAAAAAATAATTCAATAGGTGTTTACGAGACAACTTTAAAAGACGGAACCCCATCCTTCAGGGCTTCCATAACATATTGCGGAAAACACATCGCACTTGGCTCTTTCCCAAGCAGGAAGGACGCTTCCAAAGTTTACAGAGAAGCAAAAAGAGTGTTAAATCGTTTATCTATAGATATTGATTCGTACACTTCATCAATGACGCTTCCCTTCGAAAAATTTGTTTCGCTAATAAATTACCGCGATAAAGGGATGTATATCGCCAATCCGATCTATTTGGAAAAAAAATATTTCACTTATTACCTTTCAAAAGATGAAAAATTAAAATTCGACATAGACGATCTCTTCTACTATTCATCTCATAAAATAATGAGAAGAGGCTCGCATCTGTTTGTTGCAGACTACGGAAGTCAGCTCTCCGTCCTTCAAAGATACGGAATCAACAGCTATTCGGTAAGAGGACGTGACTACCGCTTTGCCAATGACGATCCGACAGACCTTAGGTATGAAAACATAATCATTCTCAACAGATATCGAGGCGTAAGACAGTTTGCCGAAAAGGGCTTTGTCCGCTACAAAGCCGTGATCCATGTAAAGAGCAACTATGTCATCGGCAAATACAACAGCGAGGCCGAAGCTGCGATTGCATACAACAAAGCCGCAGATATACTTATAAAAAACGGCATAAAGAAGAACTTCTCGGTAAATTATGTAGAAGACCTGACGCCGTCTCAATATGCCGACATCTATCACAAAACAAAGATTTCCGACAAAATATACGGGCTGAAGGTTTGATCCTTCAGCCCGTTATGGTGAATTGTGAAATTGATGGTAATCTTATACGTAATTCATCTCATCGAATACGATAAGTCTCTTCTTCTCATATTCTTTTATCATTCTGTTTTTTTCAATCTGCTCAGCCTTAGCTTCGCCTCTGGCTATAGCATTATTCTCAACAACAAAGTCAAGGAACTTGTGATACTTCTCTTTATCCTTGATTATCTCCTGCATGTTGTTGATAGTATAGATGCAGTTCTCTCCGCGGCTCTTAAACTGGAATGTACAGTCAAAGATAACGTCGTCAAAGAGCTTTATCATCATCTTCTTAGGTCCCTTTGAAATAGCCAGGTTAACGCATGCATAGTTGAAGTTCTTTACACGAACCTTGCTCTCACCTTCTCCGAGTACAGTTGCATCATAGTTAAGAAGCACTCTCGGATAGATTCTCTTCTGGAATGTAGGAGGATCGAGTCTCTTCTTGGTATTGAGCAGGATATCGTCGTAACTTCCGCTGTCTTTGATGATCTCAGACGGAAGAGGCGGGATTCTGTTAAATACAAGGTTGAGCCAATCATTGTAGCTATCCTTGTAATCAATGATCTCCATAGCATAGCGCCATGTGTTCTTGTGTCTCTTTACATAAACAAGCTTTGTAAGAACATTGGTATCGCAATTCTCCCAATTAAGACTTACAGGAACCATAGCTTCTTCGTTGATATAATATGGCTTGTCGAACTGAACCGAAAGACCTTCTTCTGAAATATCAACTGTAGTACCCTGGATCTCTTCACCGTCAACAGTAAATGTACAAGGAACTTCCAAAGGAATTCTCTCTGTTCTTCTGTACGCAACACGTCCGTCAATAAACAGAACAGCCATGACCATATAGTACAGGTTCATGATCATCCAGAATAAAACTACTCCCGGACCAAACGATGAACTGTCGAAAATTACAGCTACACATCTGAATATACCAAACAACGAAAGTGCTATAAGAAGCAGGAACGGGATCATATAGAGCTCGTAGTGCTGCTTGCCACTGAGCTGACTCTTTGCCGTAACCTTAAACTTCTTAAGAGTAATTCCGAAAGTCTCTAAAACTATGGGAAGAAGCATATAAGGGAACATGATAGTCTCATATATGCCCGTCCACTTATTAGAGCGGACGTTCCCTGAGAGCTGGCTCAAAGCCAGATTTGAAGTCAGGTACATCGGAAGCCAGAATGCCAATACCTGCGGCAGGGTACATTTGAATATTGTAAATCCGAAAACAGCGTACAAGATAGGTGATATCATGTATACAAGTCTTTTAACCGGTGAATACCAATACCAAATTGATGCCCAGTAATTCATTTTTTGAGAAAGAGAAAGATCTTTTGCAGTGTATATGTGCATCTTTCTTCCTGTTGCAATAACACCTCGTCCCCAGCGGATACGCTGCTGGATAAGGTTAGGAATATCTGTGGGCGAAAGACCTGAAGCCAAAGGATCGCTTGTTCCAAGGCAGACAAAGCCTGCTCTCTGAATCAGGATACCTGTAGCAAAGTCCTCTGTAATAGCCTCTGTATAAAAACCTCCAATGCTCTCAAGAGCTTCCCTAGCAATAATAGTATTTGAGCCACCATAAATAACACTGTTACTCTTAGTTCTGGCAGCCTGAATATCCTTATAGAAATAATCCTGTTCGTTAGGAATCCTGTTTTCTGAGAAAAGATTAAACTGGAACAGGTCAGGATTGTAAAAGTTCTGAGGAGACTGGATAAAGCCGATCTTTACCTTATCTTCCTCACTCTTTCCTTCATTCTTCATCTCCGCATCAACAAGATACGGTACGAGCTGCATAAGGAACCTCTTCTGAGGTATCATGTCAGCATCGAATGTAACAACGTAAGGAGATGTGGAGTTTGCAAGAGCGTGGTTAAGGTTACCCGCCTTCGCACCAATATTATTGGCACGCTTTAGATAGTTTACGCCCATCTTCTTGGCAAGCTCTTCCATCTCGGGTCTTCTGTTATCATCGCACAGATAGATATGCACCTTACTCTTATCGGGATAATCCATATTTTTGCAGCCATTAATGGTCTTGTATAAAAGCTCCGGTTCCTCACTGTATGTAGAGATATAAACATCTATGTGAGGAAATCTGTCCTTCGGCACATCGGGAACTTTATAATCATGCGATGTATGCATGTTCATAAAGTGAATGAGAGCCTCTACCATACCAAGCACTTCAAAAACAAGGAGAATAACGCCGCATACTACCGACAACGCACCTGCTCTGAACGGAATTGTAAAAAATATTCTCCAGACCAGATACAGCACAGAAAAAAATGTATTTATCCAAAAGCAAATCTTAATTTTCATATTAGTTATCTCCGCGGAAGAATTTGAAAGCTTCTTCGTCGATGTTATGAGGATAGTATTCGACTATAAGATAATCGTATCTTTCCCCACTCTCATACTGTTTCTTAATGTACTCACCTACATTCATGTCGTCCATCTTTTCCAAAGCCCATATAGCATCAAGTTTGCTACACATAGGTGCCATGAAAGGAATTACAGGTCCAAAATATGAATCTCTTATCATGAGTACACTTGGTCCGTCAGGATTATCAAAATTCTCAATATTTTCAAGGTTTGTAACCTGATCAAGATAAAGTGAATACTGTGAATCCTCATAATAATCAATATCCGGCTCAAGAACATCCATATCCAAAAGAGTCTCCGAATATGTACCTTCCAAAGTCTCCTCATCATCCATTATGTAAGTTCTCTTATAATGACCGTCAAAATTAGGAAGAAGAGCTGTAAAATCTTCAAGTCCGGAATATGCTATTCCGGTATCTCTTCCCATTGATCCAAGCATATGACCTTCATATTTCTTTACAGTATATGCCTTGTCTGACAAATAAAATCCTGTAGGATCAAAATTTGCACCATATCTGTCATTGAGCTCATCGATCATTACCTTTGTAGCCTCGAATGCTGCCGGAACGGTCCAATGGTGATCGGTCTTAAAGAATGCCTGCTCATAAGGAATATCCTTACTTGGAATAACCTCTCCGAGATTGATACTCGGAACACCGAGTCTGTTGAGATATATCATCATCTCATATGTATCCTCAGTGGGATTATTTACCGGCAACCCCATTTCAAAGTCAGAGTACTTTCTGTTGTACTTCGAAGGAGCCATAACAAAGAGCACCTTTGTTCCGTACTTCTCCACATAATTCTGAAGCCTCTTTACTCTGAGCGCGCACTCAAAAATTTTCTTTTCATCATCACGATAAAATGCTGCGTAATGAAGAAATCCATTATTGTCTTTGACAAATTCAAAAGAATTAAATTCTTTTTTACCCAAAGTCTTCTGTGTAAGACCATAAGCTTCAACAAAATGTCTCTTACCGACAATCTCATCCTGCATGACCTCTTCAAACTCAGAGGGCAATTTGTCGGGTTCATTCAAATGTTTGTTTGCTTCTTTGATAAAAGCATCTTTATTCAAGTAAATATTTACGGCACTAAACGAAAACATTGCCAGCAGGAAAACTACCGCAAATATTCTTTTTTTAACAAAATATTTCATAACGGCGCCTTCCCTTAAAAGTTAAAGTAAATAAACGGATTGTAGTTTCCGATAACAAGATAACTCACGCAAATTATAATCATCCCAAGCATAAGAACCGGATATGCTATCGAGTATACCTTGTGCCAAACTGAACCCTCATGTTCATGGAACCACTTGTTCATCATAGGTATAACCGGTATTGAGAAAATAATTCCTAAAATGAATACCGGCAAATACTCCTTAAACATCATAAACGCTGTTGCACTCAATATACCATTGTTATTGGCTCCGAACATATTAAGGTAAAAACGTCCTGCCTGATAAATATCATCAGCTCTGAAGATTACCCACTGGAAATTAACTATAAGCAAAGTATATGCATGCTTTAAAAATGTGTTATGAACACGGTTGTCAAAATCCAAAAGTCTCTCAAGAAGCTGTAATACAAAAAAGAACATTCCCCAAATAATAAATGTCCAGTTCGCACCGTGCCAGATACCTGTAAGGAGCCATACAATTGCAAGGTTTCTTACCATAGTATCTCTGTTTGCAACTCTGTTTCCTCCGAGAGGAATATATACATACTCTCTGAACCAGTCAGTCAAAGAGATATGCCAGCGCTTCCAGAACTCTGAAACAGATCCGGCAATATATGGATAATTGAAGTTCTCTTTAAACTTAAATCCAAAGCAAAGTCCAAGTCCTATCGCCATATCTGAATATGCAGAGAAGTCGTAATAGAGCTGCAATGAGTATGCGATTGATCCAAGCCAAGCAAGTGTAGCAGGAACAGGAAGCTTATCGGTACCGATACGGGACCAGTTAAATACATTGTCTGCGATCGTACCGAAACTGTTGGCAATTATGATTTTCTTTCCTACTCCGACTGCAAAACGTGAAAGTCCAAGCGCAATCTTATCTATACTGCTCTTTCTGTCTCTGATCTGCTCTGCAATAGTATTGTACTGTACAATAGGTCCAGCAATGAGCTGAGGAAAAAATGCAATATAAAGTCCTACATAAAAAGGATTCTCTGCCTTTGTCACACCCCTGTACACGTCAACGACATATGACAATGCCTGGAATGTGAAAAATGAGATTCCGATAGGAAGTGCAATCTTCAAATCAGGCAACAGTCCCTTGAAACCACTGTTAATTATTCCAAATACAAATCCAAGGTATTTGAAGAAAAAGAGCACCGCAATATTTCCAACTATCGAAGTGATGAGCAATCCCTTCTTAACCTTGCTATCTTCAACTTTCTCAATAATGATCGCAATTATACTGTTGAACAGTATGGATCCGATCATAAGAAATACGTAAACAGGCTCTCCCCATGCATAGAACAAAAGACTGGCTAATAATAGCCATATATTCTGTGCCATCCTAGAAAAAGAGAGCAAATAATATCCCAGAAACACAATTGGGAAGAAATATACCAAAAATGGTATGCTGGAAAATAACATTCTTTACCCCTTTCTCTGAATCAGATATGACGGAATTATAAGTAACAACAAAGCTGCAATAAGCAAGAGTTCTCTAATACCCTCAACCGATGTGTCATATTCGGCACTATCAAGAATATATCCGAGGTCAACCTGTATTACCTTGCCGTGCTTCTGTATGAAATTCTTGATGACATATATCTCATCCATATAGTCATCCGTAAATCTCGATAATGTCACACCGTCTTTTTCATATGATGCAAGATGATAATTACCTGAATTATCATCTGTAGGATCTAGATAATCATCGGCCCATCTGTACCACTCTCTCACCTGTGCAGACTTGAGGTACGCGGTTGTCTCATCTATAACATCAAATAAGTGTTCCTCAGAAAGGTGATACTGGCGAAGATATGCAAATCGACTCTTCAACTGCTTCATGAACTTCTTATCATTACATATCTGTGTATAAATATCTCGTGTATGGAACGCAAGATCTTCAAGATCCATCTCAACAGTAGGGTTATTATTCATCGCCTGGTCATAGTCCCATACAGGTCCGATCTTAAGCTTTTCACCCGAGTTCTTATACATGTATGTTGAATGTTTACCGGCGTCATAGTTTCCAAAAAACTCATTTATCAGGAAATAATCCGCAAATGACTGTGTATCAATATATTGATCGTATGTTCTGAATATTGAATAATCATCCGAATATATGACTTTTTCCATTTTTGAAAAATCTTTTTCAATGTACTCTTTGGTCGCATCAGTAAGCTTAGACTGAGACGGATACTTAAGACCGATCCAGTTATCAAATTGCTTATTAGTGCCTTCAACTTTTCCTGAAAGTCTGCCATATGTATCAAGCATTACATCCGAAGATGTTTTTCTGTCTCTTCTTACGATATAGCTTGAATACACGTTTTTGGGCTTATACTTGTCAAGTTTAACTCTTTCATCTCCTCTTGAGATTGTCTCCATAAAAAGATATACGCCCTGATACGTATAAACACCGTTCTTTTCCATAAGGACTTCACAGAATCTGCTGTCGGGAGCCATGCTGTTGCCATCAATCTCAGATGCAATCCTGTAAGCAAGATAGTTTCTTATCATGCTCTTATCAGCCATACTTCCGTTGAGAACCCACTCAGATCCCTTACCCATTCCAAGGATATCTGAATTATTCTCTTCTCCGCCTGCCAAAACGGTCTTTATCTTATACTGTTTTTTATCGTATCCGATTGAAGAATGTCCCTTCATCTTGATACGTATCTGACTGTTAAATGAAACGGGGGTTGAGAGATTATTGTCTCCTGTTCCGCCGTCAATTACCTTGATGTTTCCCGTTACATAGGGATCATCACCCGAAAGGATCTCCTGGCCATCTCTGTATTTCTTATACTGAGGCATTTCTTTATCAACTGAAATTACGACTATCGGAAGGTTTGTATGGAAACCAGCTTTTACTTTATATTCGTTGTTAACATAAAGAAGCGGATCTTCAGTTGATGAATCGGGAGTAAGCTCTGCATATGTTCCGGAATTTCTTTCCTTCAAGCTTTCATCCGAACTAAAAATGCTCAAAACTCCCATAACCACAATTACAAGAAGAAAAAGGGCAATAAGAACCTTTCTTTCACTAAAATGAATTTTCTTACGCATTTAGTAGCCCCATTCACTCTTTATAATTACTGGTTAATCTCTTCGTCCTGTCTTACAAGACTAACTGACTTGATTCCTACTTTTGCAGAGAAATTAGGAACAAATGAACCGTTAGCCTTCTCACGCTTCTTAAGGATTGTCTCTGAAATTTCATAGATAAGCTCTGCTACATTCTTATCTTTGTTGACATTCTGAAGCTTCATGACAGCTTTTCCGGCAAAGAAAGATGCAATTTCCTTGTCAAGATCGTCTACCTTGTCAGCCTCTGCCTTCATAACGATCATAATTCTCTCGTTGTCTCTTACAACACCAAAAAGTACAAGGAATACGAAAATGATGAATGTTCCGATTCCTGCCATGATATAGTCTGATACACCACAAGTAATACCAATTGCTATTGCCCAGAAAATATAAGCTGTGTCTCTGGGATCCTTGATGGCTGTTCTGAAACGAACGATTGATAACGCACCAACCATACCAAGTGACAAAGCAATGTTATTGCCGATTACATTCATAACAAGTGTTGTTACAAGTGCAAGCATAACAAGGGATACATTGAATTTACGACTGTAAACTGCTCCTGAATGAGATACTCTGTATGAGATGTATATCATAAGACTCAAAATACATGCTGCTACAAAGTTAAGAATTACATTCTGAATTGATAAACTTCCTGCTTTGTCCAATAGTCCTGTGTAAAGATACTCTTTCATTTTTTTACTCTCTCTTTCTCTTTCTCGTTTTTCCTTTTATTTTGCAAATGATCTTGAACGACCATATTTACTGTTTGATACTCTGGGCTTGTCTACAATATCAAGTGTTTGCTTAATATATGAGAATAGGAACCCATTGTATTTAACTTCCATTGTTGTTTCCGAAGGATCGGCAACTCTGTATGACTCAATGTCATCTTTGAAGAACTGTGAAGGATCTTCCAACGCTCTAAGATTCATATCGAACGTTATTCTTATATCATTGAATTCGTTCATAAAAGCCATTCTGTCATATTCAACGATACACTTAGGAACATATCCCTTCGTATTCATAAAAGTATAAAGTCCGTGAGCTAAATGCTCAGGTCTCTCCAATAAGAAAGTATAGTCCCCATCTATCATACTCTCCGCCTCTTCGAGACTTAGACTAAGCGATCTTTTTCTCTGGAAATCGCCCTCTTTAGCTTTAAGCTCAAGCTTAATTATATTGGTCTGGCCGTCGTAGATCCTCATTCTGATCTTCTGTCTCTTATCGAGTCCGTCCAGCTTCTCCATATAATCGTTATCATGGAATGTGTCAAAGTAAAGTGATCTTATTGTATAACCACCGCCGTCCCTATTATGCGGATCGGCGTCCATGATCTTCTCAAGCTTGCTCTTATAAATGTATATCTCATCTGTTCCAATGATATACTTTAGTTCTTTTCTACTTACATCAAGCATATTCACCTCCCGTAATATATATCATCATAGGTGCGGAACTGAATATCCTCGCCCTTTGAGCACATCTGGATAATGTAGCCCAATACTGCAAATACTGCAGCGATGCAAGCATCCACGATTATGTCGCTGTATACACCCGTGTATATAACGCCAAACATAACTCCTGCTCCTACAATTGGTGCAATCGCGCGGATAATCCGCTTCATTCCTGTTTTGTCCTCGCCCTTTTCGCGTCTCTTCTTTTCAATAAGAGATAACAAGCCCAAGAATAAGCTCATTACTATAAAGACAAAAAGCACAAGCAAGAACATTTTAAGTGTCGGACTTGGAACAAGCGGTTCCAATACGATCATTCCTCCGGCCATAAGTCCGGTCGCAATAAGAATAGAAGCAATCACCTTAAAACAACGGTGTCCCCAAAGACACATACATATCGAAAACAGTATCGATACGATGATTGCCAGGAAGAGGATCGAATCTTTAGTAAAATAAAGATCATAGTCCACTTTTGGTAATTCAAAAATCAGTTTTTCTTTCGTAAACATTAACAAATACCACCGTTTTCACAATTTAAACACATTCTTACCACACAACGTTCACAAGTATACATCATTTTTATCCGTTTTGGTAGACTTTTTTTGAAAAAATTAATTTTTTTATAATTTCTTATTAAGTCAGTCTTTACATCACACCCTTCCTTTCAGGATATATGCGGAACCAATAATAATTAAAAAAAAAATTTAATTACTTTGTTGACACCCATAATCAATTATGTTATAACTGTACTAACATTACTAGTACACGATTATTTCGGAGGTTTAAATATATGAATAAAAAATTTTTTGCAATTTTGGTTGCAGCAACATTAGCTTTTTCGCTTATGGCATGTCAGTCGTCGGAAGAATCATCCGAGTCAGGCACAAATATAGAGAATACCGCGTCCCCTTCGGATGCCACCCCTTCACTAGATACGGGTTCTTCATTCTCTGTTGGCGATGATTTATCATCACTTTCAGATGCCGCATCTACAGGGTCCTCTCTTTCTTCATCATGTGGCATCATTACTGACGCAAAAACGGGGAACATTGGTATTTCAGCTATCCTATCTACCGGCACTGACATTGCCATAACTTACTAAACAGACGTCTCACTCTAGGGGTGATCAAACGACTCTGTATATATACTTTTAACCACCCATCTTGAGATTATCCCGATCAGGTTACCTCCTTCTGCTGATACGATAATCCCAAGATGGGATATAACCCAAACACATTTCTACGCACTGCGTATTACATATATATTTAGGACAGAACTATGGAGATTATGGAAAACAAGAACTATCTAAATGAACTAACATCCAATACAGACATTGATCCGGAATCTCTCGACATTCTTAAAATAGTGATCGTATACGGAACACTCTTCTGTGTTGGTGCTTACAATATAATCAATGCAATCTCAAATATATTTTTATCACTTCCTTTCGATTTCAGCGTAAAGCCCGGCAATGCAGCAATGACCAAATGGGCTGTTTTTGATATAGTTGAGATTCTACTGCACCTTTTAGTCGCAGCTCTATGCTTAATTGCCTTCAAAGCAGTTACAAAAAATGCAAAAAACCTCGAAACACTGGTCACTGCACCATTTGCTTTTGAATTTTTCGGGTACACGATTAAATCCGTTATGTACAGAGAATTTTTTTGCACAATGTATAAAATGCGTTGGCAGAACATATTATTTATCATAACAACCCTCGCAATGATCTCTGCCAACCTCATTTATCTAAAGAGAGAAAGCATATATGAAATGATAAAAAAACTTAATTGAAAAGTAAGAAAAAAAAAAGAAACAGCCCGGATTATTTTCAGTCCGAGCTGTTTCTTTTATGTATGCATAATCTTGCCTTGTTTAGCCGGATGCTACCATGTTATCAGCATTCTGTATAGCCTGAAGACGCACTTCAATAGGAACCGTTCCTTCACCTTCCAAAACTTCTCCTGTCTGAATCGTATTTATCGCCTCTGCGGTACGCTCAATTTCCCTGCTTTCCGCCTCATCTTCAATTATTTCACGAGTGTTTTCTTTGGCACTTTCAAGCCTTGCTTCCCTTGCCGCGTCTCTCGCTTCAATCTCGGAATTATACTCAATCTGGGATACATCTCCTCTTAAGTACATCTGCTGAAGCTGAGCATCTGTGTAGCCGGCATAGGCACTTGAGCCCGCCTGTGCTATCTTTTCCTGATTCTTTCTGTCAACAAGGCCGGGATTGGTCTCTTCAATAGTCTGCCTCTTGGCATTTTCGGCAGCTTCCTTTGCAAGTTTTTCCCTCTCACCTTTATCGGAAAGGTCTATCTTGCTTCTCTTCTGCTCCTGTTTGGGAGCTTCCTCTGCTTTTACCTCAGGCTTAGGAATTTTCGCTTCTTTCCGCTCCGGTTTAAGCGCTTCCTCAGCTTTTTGTTTAAGCTCCGCAGCACGCGTTGTTTCCTTATCCTGTTTTTTCTCAGGAAGATCGATGTTAGGAACAACTTCTTTTTCCCGCCTGTCATTTACTGCCTTATTTGCATCGTAAATGGCTGCGGAATTTTCTTTGTCATCCGCTTTAAGGTCTGACTTATCATTCTTTACACGAACTGTATCACCATCACCGGATTTCGCTATTATAGGTCCATACTCCGATGTTTTAACCTCTTCAGCCTTAGCAAGCGCTTCTTTCGCTATACCTTGCGCCTTCTCATCGGGATTCCTATTCTGAGTATCAATGCTCTTTGCATCTGCCGTTTTCTGGAGTTCAATACCACGTGTATTTACGGATGAATTCTGCGAATTAGATATCTGACTATTAATACTTAAATCTGCCATAGTACCTCCTTCACTTTGCACCGGTACATCACCTCAAATAACCGTGCAAAGATTTCATCCTGTTTTGCAACCTCATTGTACTTCACTCTGACGAAAATAGAAAGATATGTTCACGATATTTAATAGCCTTTTTATAAAATTTTTGATTGCATCCATAGCGGAGCGTTTTTTTATTTGATAGGAATTTCCTCGTATCAAATAAAAAAGACCGTAACACTATATTTAGTGCTACAGCCTTTGATTGGTCCACATTACTGGGCATCATCTTTTTTATCCATGATCATATCAACTCGGCCCGCATACTTGACCTTATAGATCCTTCTAAGTGACTCGTTAATCCTGTCTTCAGATATAGTTCCGGCCTCGACAGCCTTCTTAACGCCTTCATATGCCTTTTTAAAATCTTCGGGAAGATAAATCATATCGGCACCTGCTTTAATTGCCGCAACTGCCGCTTCATCTGCAGAATAGAACTTTGTTATCGCAGATGTATTAAGTGCATCCGTTAGTATGATACCGTCAAATCCAAGGTGATTACGAAGCTGGTCTGTAACCATCTTCTCAGAAAGGCATGCAGGTGTATCATCTCCGTCTACGTTAGGATAAGATGCTCCCGTAACCATGATCGCATTTACGGAATCGTTCTTTACAGCTTCCTCAAATACCTTATACTCAGAAGATTCAAGATCGGTCACACTCTTCTCCACTTCAGTCTTTCCACGTGACGTATCAGCCTTAGCAGGAAACGCGTTAAGGCATGAAGTCATTCCTGCGTCTTTAAGCCCCGATGAAAAAGATACTGCAATATCCTTAACCTTATTAAAGTCCTTTTCTTCTTTATCACTGCTTGATGAATCAAGCACAGGAGAAATATTGAAGTTAAATCCATACTTATACATGGCACTTCCGATTGCTTTCGCATTATCGCGTGCAGAATCGGAATCAGTAACATCTGTTACGCCATCAATTCCGAGATTTGAAGAGATTGCTCCGTTCTTACTTCCATCTTCAGCAACCAAAGTAAACACAGGATACTTACTCATAGAAGAAGTAGTATCCAGCATTTCTGTTATCTGCTCTTCATTTTTGATATTTTTTGAAAAATAAGCCATTCCGCCAACGGCATAATTCATAAGAGCTTCCTGTGTTCCGCTCCCTGCCTTGACGGCTGTAGACACTCCCGTAAGCTGTTCGGGAGTAACGATAAAGAGTCCCGCAACCCTATCTTCCAAACTCATCCCCTCGATAATCGTATCAATACTGTCATCAAGAAGATCGTCATACGACATCTCCTGCGTCTGCGCCGTGTCTCCTCCAAATGCCTCAGGGCTTTCGATAACCACTCCCTCCGAGCTCATTTCGGCAGCCGCAACAAGATCTCCTCCTCCGTTTGGTTTAACAAACTTAAATACTCTATTTAGGGAATATACCGTTATGAAAACCAGGGCAGTTGTAACTGCCATTACTCCTGCCAAAATTAAATAAGCAATCCTCTGGTTTCGCCTTCTTCTCTGTCTCCTCTCAAGTCTTCTTTGATCTAAAACTTGCTCATCCATTTCACTCATATCCCCATTATTCATTTATTCTTCCCCATTATTTTAACACATAAATATGCATAATCAAAGGGCAGAAGCTTCATCTTTTACATGCTTCTGCCCTATACCGAGTACCCTTCTGAACTAAAATTCTCCATGTCCAATGGACCGTCCTCCAATTTCCCAGCTACAATCTTTCCATTCATTTTCGCATTCAGATGCTGTGGTTGCAAGATATTGATATTGTCATAACCACTAATCATGTACCGGAAGAGCTGAACTTAAAATAAATCCTAAACAATACCTAATTACTTAGTTCAAAATATTTTGGTGGTCTGTACCATCCTTTCCCTGAATATTTTAATTACCTATCCCTTTGGACCGTACCTCCTATTCTTTCTCCCTGCTCTTTCCATCTAAAGAACTCTCAGGAGAAGTATTCTTTATATTAATTCCCTTTTCTTTATCTGCCTTTATTATATTTATAAGCCTTTAATTTGTCAAGACATTTTATATTTTTTCTTTATTTATTTTGATATTTTATTTATAATTGTAAAATATTCTGTGTATATTCTAAATTGTATGTACATTACAAACAATTACACATATTCATTTCCGGACAAAAAAGTCCCAGTAACAAAGCTGATTATAAAAGAAAAAATTGTCACACATTTAAAATGCGGACAATTTTTCCATAAAATAATTTACGATATTTTATTTTGTTTTTTGACAATATGGCCAAAAACTCTACTGTTCTTCCCAAAACGGGATTTTGAGTCTGACAATAGAATTGTCTTTTAAGTAGAAGCCGTCGCCAAGTTCTGTCTTCTTCCTGAACGGCTTACCCTGCACCATAGTAATCTCTAAAGCCTTTGAGTTCGCAAGATCGTCAAAGAAAAGCATATGGCGTGTTTCTTTAACCCTCTTGAGCATATCAGGTGCACTGTAAGGAATTGCCTCGTTCTCTATGCCTCCGATTATGATACCGACACGCATATTTTTATATTTACCTATCATGTTTCTGTAAGCTGCCATTACAGTAGGATTTGATTGAAGCTCTTCAACAATGGAAGTCTGATTAATTATGATAAGAATCAGCTTGCTTTTTGCAATGATGTCTTCATTTCCGGCCGCAAGCTCATCATACCTTCTCTTAAGTTCCTCTTCTGCTTCTTTAAATGTTTCTACTGCAACTTCAGAACTTAAGCTGTAACGCGAAACGTTCGGCAGATTTTCAAGGCACGCAAGGCGCTTATCAATTCCGTCAAAGATATGAACCTCAGACCTGTCGCGGTACATGACGTTCAGCATACGGACAACATATTTGATAAAGCTGTGTCTGCCTCTTCCTTCCTTACCACTGATACCGAGAACACCGATATTTGCAAGATTAATGATAAACGGATCAACCGTAGCATAATCAAGACCGATGATAATATCAAATGTTCTGCGCACAGTTTTCGCATAATCACGCACAACCTCTTTTGCAGTAAGAAGCGAAGGAATTACAGGAATCTTCTTGGCTGCGTTATTATCTCTGCCGTTTATCTCTTCGATATAAGCCCTTATTGCCATAACTCTGTCGATTTCCTTCTCACCTTCAAATGCAAGATAAGTCTGGCAATCCATGTATTTCTTGTTGACTTCGATAAGACATCTTCCCTTGATGTCCTCGATACGCTCCCTGCAATGTTCAAACAACGAACTGTATTCATTAGTATCATTACAGAACATCGCTATTCTACATGAGAAGTTACTGAGATACTTATATCCCATGCCCTGAGTCTGCGTATTTGCAATAACAACGCTTATACCTACGGCAAGGCCTTCACGACAAAGCCCCAGAAGTTCATCATTGTCATTAAAATACATCTCACGTAAAGCGGTAAGATTATCTACCATCAGTATAATCTGCGGCAAATCCGTCTTTCCGGCTTCTCTGTATGCTGAAAAAGAACTTACACCGACAGAAAGGAGTTTCTCTTTTCTTGCATCAAGCTCTGCATACAGGAGTTTAAGAAGATTTTTAAGCTTCTCATCCTCTGAAGATGTTACGACACCTCCTACATGCTTTAAGCCTTCGAAGTTTCTAAGTACCATTGAAGCAAAGTCTATGATAAAGATGTTTACTTCATCCGAAGTATACTTCGTTGTAACGTTTCTTATAAGAGTCTGCAAAAGATTAGTCTTTCCAACCTGAGTAGAACCGATAATCATAAGATTCTCTTTTGTAAGATTAACGGAGTGAACTCCCTGATACTGATTATCGGGATCATCAAAGATACCGATTTCGCAAATTATATCGGTATCTTTATTCTGATGAAAGCCGATCTCAGACGGGAAGTTAATAACTTCAGCCAAAGGCGGCAGGCAAATATCCTGAAGTTTTGCGATATTTTTTTCCTCGCAATAATTCTTAACTCTGGCAACTATTGCCTCAAGCTGGTTTTGCTCACCTTTTGACTTCTCACCCTTCTGACTGTATAAAACAGCTCTCCTTCCCGAAAGGTCAACGCTGCTTATTTCAAATTTACGTCTGTTCTCCGTACTACTTACAACAGCAGGATCTCCGCTGTATGCCGACTGGAACAGCTCGAATATCTCGTTATTTCCGACCTGCAGATATGCTCTACCCGGCTCTCTGATCTCAGCAGCAAGAGGTGACTTAATTACCTCGTTACTATCCTGCTTGTCCTGAACCTTAAGACAAAGCTTGAACTTTGAGTTTGACCAGATCTGATCGTTTACGACACCTGCCGGCTTCTGCGTTGCAAGAATAAGGTGCACACCGAGGCTTCGGCCGATTCTGGCTGCACTTATCAACTCTTTCATAAATTCAGGCTGCTCGCTCTTAAGTTCCGCAAACTCATCAACAATAAGAATCAGATGAGGAAGCGGCACTTTAGCCGTTCCCTTCTTAAAGAGACTGATATAATCATCAATTTTGTTTACATTCATCTCAGCAAACAAGGTCTGTCTCCTTAAAAGTTCAGCCTTAATTGAACGAAGCGACCTATCGATCTGCTTTCCGTCGATATTTGTGATTGCTCCGTTAAGGTGAGGAAGTTCTTTAAACTGGTTAGCCATACCACCACCCTTAAAGTCGATGATGATAAATCCAACCTCATACGGATGAAATAATGTAGCCATTGACAAAATATATGTCTGTATAATTTCTGATTTACCCGAGCCTGTAGTACCTGCGACAAGTCCGTGCGGACCGTGATATTTCTCGTGAATATCAAGATAAACCGTTTCACCGTCACTACGAACACCAAGCGGCGCAGCCATGCTCTTATAAATCTGCGAGCTGTTCCATCTCTCCTCAAGATCAAGGTCATATGCGTTCATTATTCCCAGCAGCTTGTACAGCGAAATATGCTTGGTAAGTGTCTCTTCAAGACTCATCTCATCGATATACACGCATGAAAGTCTAAGCGCAAGATTCTGCACATCCGCCCTGTTTGTGTGCGGATATTCAAACGCCTGAATCTTCTTACCGTCTTCAACATCCTGAATATATCCTTTGTGCTCTCCGCTTTCAAGGAATACAATCTGCGAACAGTTCATATCAAGAAGCTCTGTCTGCTCTTCCCAGAAAAGGAAAACAAATCCAAGCTTAGACGCATTCTCGACATAATCCATTACGGGATGCTTACGGATTTTTTCCGAACGGTATACAAAAATGACATAAAAGGGAAGTTGCCCTATAACCTCATCACTTAACTGCTCTCTTGCCGACAATTCATTGTACAAAAATTCGAGCGCACGCTTAGCACTGTCATCATCATACATGAAGTATCTCATGCCACCGTTATTCGAGGACATATTTTTAAACCATCTTGCCCAGGAAAAATCAGGTACATCGTGCTCGCCTATGATAAGGAACATCTTTACTTCCTTAAAGAAATACTCGCCAGCTATAGTAACCATCATGTTTTTCATGAGCTGGTAAAGTTTTGTTCTCTCAGCGACAAAACCAACCGCGTTAGCTTCGCGCAGATGAAGCACAACAGGCATGCCGTCAATATATTCATACTTGTCATGCACTTTTTCGGGAATATCCATCATATCATCATCAATATCGATGTATTCCTGCTTCTTGAACTCAACCTGCTGTCTCGATGCAACAGAACCCGTTCCGATCCAGACATCAAGAAAGTCCTCTTCTTCCCTGCTGTGTGAAAAAAGATTTCCGTCGAACTGCCTGATTGAATTCATGGTATCGTCAACAGAACGATTCATCTTGAGCATGATCGTCTTTTCATCCGCACGCTCCTTCTGAATATCCTTCTCTTTTCTCGCTATATAATCCTTGTAGTATTTGATTCTGTCTTCTGCGTTCTTGGCATTCTTTTTCTTTTCATAAAAATAATTGATAACCGCAGTTACGCCTGTTACAAGTCCCATCGCAGCAAACATAAGTACGTAGGACATATTACTCTTCATCACAAGAGCACGCACCCCGACCATAACACTGAGCATCAATATGGTAGGAAGCAGAACAAGCCAGATGCTCTTTTTATCAGGATTCGGCTTAGACTTCGGAGGTAAAACCTCAATTGCCTTATCCGGAATCTTGTAGTGCTGACGCACACTACGCGTATATTGTGGATAGTGGAAATGAATATTGTTTGATTCAATCATCTGCGCCTGAAGTCTCGTATCGATTCCAAGCGAATCAGATGTATAAAGAAGGTCATCACATAGATAAAAGATATGACCGTATATTCCAATAAAATCCTTATTTTTAACAGGAATATTCAAGCCTTTTTGAAGAACGCCGTTTATGGTTACACCATATAAAAGACCGCTTCCGTCTACTATAAAACCGTCTCCGGTCCTTGTGAGCGTTACCTTGCCGTCCTTAATCTCTCTGTCAAAAAAACGTATGATACAATCAGGTGCACCGCCGATTGTGATCATCGACTGTTCCCTTAAATTAATTACGAAATTATAGTTGTCCTGAACAACTCCAAAATCAGCATCAAATTCAATGTTAAGAAGTTCTTTGCCGCCATTTGCATCAAATGTGTAAAGAACATTACCAATCTCAAGATATCCGACATCCGACATTGCCTGTCCGAAAGCAACTGTACCATCTGATGTTATCTCAAGTTTCCCCTCATTGTTTCTGACTGAAATAATAAAATCCCGTCCAAAATCATCTGACAAAAGCTGCACCTGACAGTTACGCCCCGTTCCAATTGTCAGACCTGTAAATTTATCTTCAACAACAATTTCCTTATAGATTCTGCTGTTGAATATCGTAATTTTATAGTTCATGTACTTTTATCCCTCAAAAATGACCACTGAGCCGTCTCGCAGGCCCAAATCTGACAGGACTACCTCCCCTTTAATAAGTGCTATCGGATTCTCCGCTCTCATATAACACTTAGCCTGATCATCCATATCAATGTTCAGCTTAAAACTGTTTTTCAACCCGTATATAAGCTCATTTGCAGTAATATCATCCGGTACTTCGATATCAAACTCCTGTCGCTGCTTTACATTCTTAAATCTAATAATTAATTTATTTTCCATAATCTGCCCTTTTATCTCTTATAAATAAATTCTTCATTAGAAAGCTTCAAACAGTCACCGTCTCTAAGTTCCTGCCTCTGGCCTGAAATAAGCTTAATATCATTTAAGAATGTTCCGTTCTTGGAATGATTGTCTTCAATATAAACTCTTCCGGCAGAAATCGATATGATCGCATGCTGGCGGCTGATCGTATTGTTGTCCCTTATGCAGAAATCGCAGTGAAGATCATCCTTACCGATGCTGAAGTTTGCCTTCGAAATCGCAATGCTCTCTCCGTTCTTCTTTCTCTCAAGATGTCCGCCATCAAGTCTCTGTGAAGGCGTAGCCATATTCATGCCGGTCATTGAATTGTCAAATCCGCCACCTGCTCCCAAAACAGTCGTATCTCCGGAAGTATTTCCAAAGAGATCCTGCTGAGGTGTTGTAGCCTGAACCACAACCTGCGGATTGGCTCCCGCAATCGAAATATCCCCGTTCCGGCTCTCCTTCTTATTCTTAGAATTCTTTATAATGTAGATTACAACTACAGCTATAAGTGCAACTATTACTACACCCAAAACAATTATCACAGGGATTATCCAGCCGGGAAGCGCCGGAGTAACATCTTCTTCCGGGTCTACGCTCGTTACCGCTACTGTTGAAGCAGAATTATTATTGTCATTTTCTTTTTCTTTTGCTTCCGCATCTGCCTTCAGTTTTTCAATACTTATACTGTCAAACTTTATTCCCATTCCGCTGAGCACTTTAACGATTGAATTAGAACTTACGGAATAGCAATAATTCCCCTCGCTTCTAAGGGTATTCATGCCGACTAGATAACCTTCTTTACTTACAAGAGGTCCACCGACACTGTTACGTCCTATCTGAACAGTATGCTCAATAAGCTGAACATCATTATTGTCTTTAACTATATTAACTACCTGACCGTTTGTTTTATTTACTCTCTCATTTGAGTAATATGCTTCGTTTTTCTGAAATACTATCTCGTCAGGGAAACCAAGAACGAATGCGTTTGTAAGATCTACAGTGCCATCGTTGTATGCTTCCTTATCGTTTTGTTCGGAATAAAGGAAAAACATAGGTGTTCTGTTATATAAGGTCTGCGAAAGTTTGAATACAGCCATATCAAGATTTCCGCTGCTATTTACCAAAGTAACGGGCTCAGTCACATCATTTTCAATTACAACATCATATGAAAACTTAGACCTTTCTCTTTCCATGTCATCCTTAGAAACTTTGAATGTAGCAAGTATTTTGTCTTTTTCCGCATCAGTCATGGTCATCTGGGTAAGACTTGTTATAACATACTCGCCCTTCTCCGCATCACCTATAAGGATTCCGGGGCCTCCCTTAACAATGTGATGTGCATTGTCATCGCTTACATATACATAGTTAATCTGAACAACGCCGTTTACGGCTCTTTCCATTCCCTCCTGCTGTGAAAGATCATCTATGGGATTGTCATCTTCCGAATCCTCGGCCGTTGCATCATCAGTCACTGAAATACCTGTAGCTGCTCCGTCTTCAAAAGTGGCATCGGTTAAAGCCGAATCTGAAGGAATCTCAGCTAAAGAAGCTTCCTCCACTGCTTCATCATTCTCTTTTGCCATTACAAACGTATTTGACTGTGCAACCATAGTCATTATCATCAAAGAAGTAACAGCTCCCTTAAGTATTCTCTTATTCATCGACATAATAGGTGTCCTCCCAATTTTACTGAGTATTTTATATTTTCTGTCTATCAACGTTATAATCTTTAACATTGTCTATATACCTATTACGATTCCTGAAATATTATCAGATTCGCCTCTAGCCTTAACTAATTCTGTCATTTTCTTAATTCCGTCCTTTTTTGAGACATATTCCTTGATCTCATCGTTTAAAAGAAGCCTCCAAAGCCCGTCAGAACAAAGAAGAAAGCTTGTCCTCTTCTCAAGTGGCCCTTTATAAAATTCCGGATATACATTATCAGATGCGCCGATACATTGCAATAGAATATTTTTCTGCGAGCTTACTGCTGCCTCCTGCGGTGTCATCCTTCCCATGTCTATCTGTTGCTGTACATAGCTGTGATCATGCGATATCTGTATGATTCCCTTCCTATTGATCTTATATATTCTGGAATCACCAACGCTCATAGCAAAAAATTCATCACCGAGAAAAATTATTGCTGCAGCGGTTGTTCCAAGTTGAAAGCCTCTTTCTCTTCCGTACTGTTTAAGTCCCTCATTCATCTGACGTGAAATCATTTCCCACTCGTTCTGAATAAGCCCGTAAATGTAATTTTTGCTATTTCTATAGGCTGCAAGTTCTTCTGTCTCTGCATTAATTGACACCTCAGCCTCTCTTGACAGTATAGACGGAAATTCGTTTTGAAACCACTGTCCCATTCTGTTTATGAATGCTGCGCTTGCAACTTCTCCCTGAGACAAGCCACCCATTCCGTCACATAAACACGCAAAGCATACCTTTCCCATTTTTTCGGTCCGGGCATGCTTCACCAGCAGAGCATCCTGATTAACTTTCTTCCTGTTTCCAATATCTGAATTTACATCAACCGAATACTTCAATTCATTCCCCTCATCTTGTTACTACTGCTCAACAGCAACCCCACCGAGGTACTTAAGCATATTTCTTTCTATCAAAAAAGATCTTAATTCGCTGTAATTCTTACACTTATTTGAAACTGTGATCTTAGAATCACCTATCTGAATGATAATCGGAGCATTTGGGTTGCTTCCGTCCGAATTGATATAGATTCTATCAGTCTCACTCCAATTAATAAATGCTTTCTTCGTAAATGCCTTATAAAGAATACCCGATTCATCAACCTCAATTCTGGTAAAACATAGTCTTATTGCATTAAAGAAGTTGACAACTGCAGTAATAAACAGCATCTTGGCAAATGTTCTCGTAGATCCTATATGAATATCAAAAACAGCGCTTGCCACTAATATTGCTATAGCTACAACTGCTACTAATGCACTTTCCCTAACTGAATACTTTATTTTTATCTTCTCGTTCATAGTAACCTCACCATATTATACTGCCAATCCCCTTTGTATCAGGCATTATTCTCCGTAGAACTCAGACAGCTTCTTAATAAACTCCGTTCTGCTCTCATCTTCAAATCCGCGGAACAACACCCTTTCAATGTCCTTATGCATGAACATAAACTGTGATTCTCCACCGAGATTTCCTTCCGGATAAAGAACTCCTATGTAATCATATTCCTGCTTAGTCTCTAGATTCTGCTGCTTCACTCCAAAAATCATAAGCGGATGCTTTGAATCCCTGAGCCATATTACACTACCGATCGGCAGTAATTCTTTTACTTTAACGTCCATTTTAACCCCTAATTATTTAAAAAAAATAATAAATCCCATAATAATTAAAAAAATTGAAAAGCCCATCATAAGCTTTGCAAATATGCCTTTTGCGCCTTTATACAAATTAAATGCCGCAGCACCAAAAAGAGAAAAACTTAAGCTCTTAACAAGACGTGCAATAAAAACCATATTAAATCCAGGCATTTGAGATATCCACATTATAAATAAAGCAACATCTATTACCAATAAAATGAATAACGCACTAATACTTATTTGGCTTATGATTATTTTTTTATAATCATTAGTCAATACTTCATATGAGAGACATTCATATATTCCATCTTTCACCATTCTACATTTAAAAACACCGTCAACTTCATGCTCCGGCATTCTCCCAGTAAATATCATTATTCCTTTTCCAAATTCACAATATGCCTTTACGTTTGGCATATATATATAATCACCCATAGTAAAGTTAAATTCCTTCACTATTTTGTATTCATCAGCCATTAACCTAAACGTTTCTTCATTATACTTATCTTTCTTTTCAGAAAAAAATCGAAAGAAGGAACATACAAGACACAAACAATATCCAAAAACAAAAAGCCCCGCCAGCTCAGTATTCCACTTACTTTTACTAAAAATACCTGAACTATAATTAGTTTTTAAATAAAAATAGACAAATACTCCTAGTAAAGTTGCAACTATCGATAGAAATAATTGTATTTTAGAAATTTTTTTTACATATTCCTTTAGAGGAATAACATGCATTGCAAAAGCAAACATTAACACTACCAATTCGCATGCTATTATCGTCATTATAGTCACCAAAAACATATTTTCACCCCATTCACCTAGATTAAAAGATTATTATATTCCAAAAGCATCACAAATTGTATCTGAAGCAAACTCTCCAAGACTTTTCCCTGTAACCACCTTACTTCCTTCATTAATTACCCAAACTACTCCTGCACCAGCTGCAGCAATTGCAACAGCAGGAGCTGATACTCCAAGTATTGTACCAAATAATACTCCGGCAGCTGCAGTTCCCACTGAAGAAAGTACGACACTCGATACTGTTTCAATTGCTGTCTCAGCATAAACTCTTTCATTTGACATCTCTATACCGGATTTACGTGCAAGCTCCTGTTCTGCAAAATTATCCACAGCACTAAACGCAACATCAGCAACTACTCCAAGCCATTTCACTCCGGTCTTGAAATTCTTTACCTTTGCGGCTGCCTCCGCTTCATTTGCTAACGCTTCCATTGCATCATCAGGTAAATCATTTTGTATTGCAGAAATAACCGCTTTTTGGCGAGCTTGTCCAACACTTTTAAATAAATACGAGTCAAGATCAGACTTTAATGATCTTCTTGCTATTTCAGCACCACTTACATTTACTAAATCATCACCTTCTTGTGAAATTGATTTTATAAAACTTCCCTTCTCAAAGCTTGAATAAAGCGTTTTTTTCGCATCGAAAAATATATCATCTTTATTCTTTTCAAGTTCAGCAGTAAATGCTAATGTTCCAGTCCAATTTGCAGCTCCAGTTGTAAAGTCTTTCATAAACTTATAGCCTGCTTTTGTTCTGGCTTTCATATCATCGCCGGAAATGACCATATTAACTATATCATTAAACGTCTTTCCAATCGTTCCGATTGATCCAATGGTCCCCTGAACAAGCCCTTTGATGTCAAGCTTTCCATTAACTACTTTTCCAACAAGTTGCTTTTGAGCATCAGGATGCAGTTCTTCAAGAACCGCAGCAAAAGTCTCCACTTCAGTTGCAGATATTTCGGTGGCTTGAGTGTTCAATACTTCTTTCAAAGCCTCAAGATTATATGCGCCGTTTTCATCTTTCCATCTTTCTTTGCACTTATCTGCAATAGAAACATCATTGTATAAGTTTTCAAACCCGGCCTTCCATGAGTCTTTAAGCACAAAAGGGCCTGTTTTCTCAACAAAATCTGTAGGCAAAGAATCCATTCCTTTATCGGCAGCATTTCTGTATGATTCGCTATCCAAAAACAAATTTGTCGTTGCATTGTTTATCTCATCAAACTTCCTTTCACGAGATTCCCAAAACTCCTTCTCTCTGCGATAGCTATCGGCTGCTTGTTTATGGCAACGATATTCATGTCTCCAATAATGCTTTTCTTCCGGAGAAACTCCATGTGATCTACTTTCACACTCATCAGCTGCTTCACGCTCTCTACGCTCGTTTTCTGCTGCCCGCCTTTTACTTGGCAGGATTACTCTTCCGTCCAAAACAAGCCCTTCTGTAAGGAAGGATTTAAGAGTTTTATTGTCTACAATATCGCTATCATTTGCTGTTATTATCGCACCGATAAGTATTACAATCGCTTCGCAAAATTTTAAAAAATTATCCCCAGCGTTTCCCTTGCATACAAGCTTATTAGCTGATTTATATACATCTCTTATACCATTTAATTTTACATTACTGTCTGATAACTTACTTATTGATTCATCGCACTGAATATTCAGTTGATTCATATCCAAGAAATCACTCTCTACCATTTTTTACTCCTCTGTTCCGATATTATTTACTATACACTGCACGTTAGATTACAGTCTGTTTATGGAGTCCCATTTGAATTACTTGAAGTTCCATTCGCAGAACTCGACGGTGCTGTATACTGATATTTTGGAGAAAGCTGTCCTGAAGTTCCATTCGCAAGGTTCGACGGTACAACATACTGAAATGTCGTTTGAATTCCCTGCTTAGCCGCTTCATCAGCATCTATAAAGCTTTGCCTCATAATTGCAATGTTTTCACTTTCTTTGGATGTCTTGTCCTGTTTTTTTATTCGAATATACTTTTCCCTATCAATCGCACTATGAGCATTTTTATTAGCAACTATCGTACTTTTAACATCCTTTTTCCCTTCGTTAAAATTCATGCCTAAAATGCTTCCCTTAGCAATAACTGATACTTTGAAATTTTCAAGCTCCTCATAATCAATTTTAATTTCCGGTGATAGACCTGCCATTTTCTCACTCTCCCTAAATTTTATTTTTCATTATCCTTGTTCATTTCAACTTTTATATTCTGTTCTTTGTCACTCAGCTTCTGTAATGCTCCTCTTTCTTGCTGCTCCAGAACATCATAATACTCTTCCTGCTCATTTTTATGTCTTCTAAATAAAGAAAGACGTTCTTCGTAAATACTAACGAGTTCGCTCTCTCGATTTATATTAGGATCATCCAATTCACTGGATTCCTTTCCTATCCTGTAAACCAGTTCCTCGTTTTTATCTTCAAGCTCCCTTTTTAGTCCGGCATATCTGCTTTGCACTTCTTCTCTCTCAATCTGAATTGCATTAAGCTCCTTACGATAGTCACGCTTTTCTTTTTCCATATCCATTCCTCTCATCTACAATATTTAGCCACTGTATTAATTCAGTTCATTTACATATTCCATGAAAAATCACTAATCACCATTACTCCCCGTAGAACTCAGACAGCTTCTTAATAAACTCCGTTCTGCTCTCGTCTTCAAATCCGCGGAACAACACCTTTTCGATATCCTTATGCATGAACATAAACTGTGATTCTCCACCGAGATTTCCTTCCGGATAAAGAACTCCTATGTAATCATATTCCTGCTTAGTCTCTAGATTCTGCTGCTTCACTCCAAAAATCATAAGTGGATGCTTTGAACCCCTGAGCCATATTACACTTCCGATTGGTAATAAATCTTTTACTTTAACGTCCATTTTAGCCCCCTAATTATTTAAAAAAACTTATAAATCCCACGATAATAAATAACACCGAAAAAACAAAAAGATATTTTGCTAAAAAACCTTTTGTCCCATAAAACATATTACATCCAAAAGCTCCAAAAAGAATAAAACTTAACCCTTGTAAAAGTCTCGACATGATTTCTATGTTATTGGGGTCTTGAGCAAGCCAAATTATCAAAAACGCTAAATCTATTGCTGTTAAAACAAAAAATATTGCCTGCTTTACTTTTGAAAAATTAAGTTTATTATCTTCCTCAGATAATAAATCATATGAAAGACATTCAAATATACCATCTTTTATCATTCTGCATGTAAACCTACAGTCTGCCTCTTTTTGAGGCATACCTCCGGTAAAAGCAATTATTCCCCTGTTAAATTCACAATAAGATTTTACATTAAGCATATATAAATAATCGGCCATTAATAAATCAAACTTCTTCGCAATTTTATATTCTTCAGCTCTTAATATAAAAGTCTCAACTTTATCATGTCTCGCTTTTCCATCAAAATAGCAACGTAGTAATGATCCAACAAAACACCAACAATATGCACCTATAAAAAATTTCATAACACGCTCATTCCACCTGCTTCCATCAAACACACCTGTGCTATAATTGATTTTCATATAAAAAAAGGCACATACCCCTAATATGATTGATGTAAAAGATAAAGCAAGCTGTACTTTAGCTATATTCTTATGATAATTTTTTAACGGAATAAGCTGTATTGCAAAAGCAAAAAATAATATTATAAGCCACCACGCCATGATCATTAATATCGTTACTATGAGCATATCCTTCACCACATTAGCATTTCCTTTTTATTAAATGCCCTTTATACCAGATATTACTTACTCTCCGTAGAACTCAGACAGCTTCTCTATAAACTCTGTTCTGCTCTTGTCTTCAAATCCGCGAAACAACACCTTTTCGATATCCTTATGCATGAACATAAACTGTGATTCTCCGCCAAGGTTTCCTTCAGGATAAAGAACTCCTATGTAATCATATTCCTGCTTAGTCTCTAGATTCTGCTGCTTAACTCCAAAGATCATAAGCGGATGCTTTGAATCCCTGAGCCATATTACACTGCCGATTGGCAGTAAATCTTTTACTTTAATGTCCATTTCTTACCTCACCTTATTTGATAAAACTGAAAATTCCTGCAAGAATTATCAAATACCCCGTTATTTTCATCAATATTGCACCTATGCCTTTAGCACCTTTAAACAATTTTAATCCACCAATTCCGAATAAACTCAAACTCAAAAAAGAAGTCAACCTCCCTATAAGATCAATATTGAGTTCCGGTGCCTGTGATAACCAAATCATTGCCAAAGCAAAATCCACAGCAATCAGTATAAAGAAAACAATCTGAATTATTTGTGCAAGCCTAACTTTTATATCTTTATTTAAGATTTCATATGACAAACATTCATATATTCCGTCTTTAACCATTCTGCAAGTAAAACTACAATCGACATCCTTCTCCGGTACACTTCCTGCAAAAAAAATCTTTCCACCGTCAAATTCACAATAGGACTTTACATTGGGCATATAAAAATAATCACCCATCATCAAATCTAAATCTTTTACTATTCTATACTCTCCGGCTTTCAATAGAAATGTTTCTTCACTATTTTGCGAAGCATTTCTATTAAAAAAGAATCGTAATATTGACATGAGAAAGCACAAAAAAAGCAAAAAAAGTATAATCAAAATTCCTTTCTCATCCCATTTACTTCCATCAAACATTCCTGAATTATAATTAATCTTCACGTAAAAATAAGCAAAAGCCCCAAGCATAACAGAACACGAAGATAATATTATTTGCACTCTTGTAATAGTTCTTGAATAATTTTTAAGTGGAATAACATGGTATATATAAGCAGACATAACAACTATTAATTCCCATGCTATTATCATTGATGTAGTTACTATAAACATACCTTTTACCACATAGCATTATTTTTTATTAATGCCCTTTATACAAAATATTACTCTCCGTAGAACTCAGACAACTTCTCTATAAACTCCGTTCTGCTCTCGTCTTCAAATCCGCGGAACAACACTCTTTCAATATCCTTATGCATGAACATAAACTGTGATTCTCCACCGAGATTTCCTTCCGGATAAAGAACACCTATGTAATCATATTCCTGCTTAGTCTCAAGGTTCTGCTGCTTCAATCCAAAAACCATAAGTGGATGCTTTGAATCCCTGAGCCATATTACACTTCCGATTGGCAGTAGATCTCTTACTTTAACCTCCATTTTATTTCTCCAATCATTCAAAAAAAACAACTAATTCCCAATATAATCAAACCGATTGAGAACAAAAAAAGATATTTAGCAAAAAAGCCTTTAACGCGATAAAAAATATTACAACAAAACGTACCAAAAAGAATAAAGGTTAATCCCTCTACTATTTTTAAAAGATATATATACTTCTTGGATAACGCAGTTACTGCTAATGCAAAATATATTGCAGTTACAACCAAAAAAACAATCTGCTTAATTTTTGAAAAACTTATCTTTTTATCTTCATCACATAATGGCTCAAATGAAATACATTCATATATCCCATCCTTTACCTTCCTGCATGTAAAGTAACAGTCCACTTCTTTTTTTGGCATACCTCCGGTAAAAGCCATTACTCCTCTGTCAAACTCACAGTAAGACTTTATATTTGGCGAATATAGATAGTCTGCCATTATAAAATCTAATTCCTTTACTAATTTATATTCTTCCGCTCTCAATAAAAAAGTTTCTATCTTTTTTTTACTTGCTTTTTTTTCAGCATACAAGCGGACCAACGATAACATAAAGCATAAGAAATAGAAAAGCATCATAAGTGCAACCCACTCTTCATCCCAATAACTTCCATCAAAAATACCTGAACTATAATTAATCTTTACATAAAAATAGGAAATCAATCCAAGTATAATCGAAATAGAAGATAAAGTAATTTGCACTTTAGCTATATTCTTATGATAATTTTTCAACGGAATAAGTTGCAGTATAAAGGCAAAAAGCAATATTATAAGCCACCACGCCATGATCATTAATATCGTTACTATGAGCATATCCTTCACCACATTAGCATTTCCTTTTTATTAAATGCCCTATATACCAGATATTACTTACTCTCCGTAGAACTCAGACAGCTTCTCAATAAACTCTGTTCTGCTCTCGTCTTCAAATCCGCGGAACAGCACCCTTTCGATGTCCTTATGCATGAACATAAACTGTGACTCTCCACCGAGATTTCCTTCAGGATAAAGAACACCTATGTAATCATATTCCTGTTTAGTCTCGAGATTCTGCTGCTTAACTCCAAAAATCATAAGCGGATGCTTTGAATCCCTGAGCCATATTACACTGCCGATTGGCAGTAATTCTTTTACTTTAACGTCCATTTTATTTTCCTCCAATCATTTAAAAAAACATCTAATTCCCAGTATAATTATCAAAATCGAAAACAGAAATAAATATTTAGCAAAAAAGCCCTTAACTCGATAAAAAATGTTGCAACAAAACGTGCCTAAAAGAATTAATCTTAATCCCTCTACTATTTTTGAAAGATATATATACTTTTGGGATGTATCAATTACATCCAATGCAAAATATATTGCAGTTACAACCAAAAAAACAATCTGCTTAATCTTTGAAAAACTTATCTTTTTATCTTCATCAAATAATGGCTCAAACGAAATACATTCATATATCCCATCCTTTACCTTCCTGCATGTAAAGTAACAGTCCACTTCTTTTTTTGGCATACCTCCGGTAAAAGCCATTACTCCTCTGTCAAACTCACAGTAAGACTTTATATTTGGCGAATATAGATAGTCTGCCATTATAAAATCTAATTCCTTTACTAATTTATATTCTTCCGCTCTCAATAAAAAAGTTTCTATCTTTTTTTTACTTGCTTTTTTTTCAGCATACAAGCGGACCAACGATAACATAAAGCATAAGAAATAGAAAAGCATCATAAGTGCAACCCACTCTTCATCCCAACCACTTCCATCAAAAATACCTGAACTATAATTAATCTTTACATAAAAATAGGAAATCAATCCAAGTATAATCGAAATAGAAGATAAAGCAATTTGCACTTTAGCTATATTCTTATGATAATTTTTCAACGGAATAAGCTGCAGTATGAAGGCAAAAAACAAAATTATAAGCCACCACGCCATAATCATTAGTATAGTTACAATAAGCATTTATTTCCTCCACTACCAAATTCAAAAATTATTTTATTCCAACCATATCACACACACTATCAGATAAGTATTCTCCAAGATTTTTTCCAGTCTTCCCCTTAAAATATTCATTGATACCCCAAACTGCTACTGCTGCACCCGCTGCAACCGCAACCGCCGGAGCCGAAAGTCCAAGCAGTGCGGCTCCTCCACCAATTACAATTCCAGATACAATATTGCTTGCAGCACCTATAACTACATTGGTAGTTGCTTCAATCGCTGTTTCCGCAAACACTCTTCCATTTGACATTTCTATACCGGACTTTTGCGCCTGTTTCTGCTCCGCAAAATTATCTACACCACTAAATACAACATCTGCAACTACTCCAAACCATTTAACTCCAACCTTAAAATTACTTAAATCTGTCGCTTCTCCTGCTGCAATTGCTGCCTTATCTGCTGCTTTTCTTGTTGCAGCTGACTCATGAATAAATGCTTCAAAATCATCAACTACAAAATCATCCAATTCATTCGCTTCCTTCAATACAGCATTTCTTGCAGCTTTAGCAGTTTCATATGCATTTTCCATCTTATATGAATTATGTTCATACTCCACAGTACGTCGGACGATTTCTTTAAATCCTACATTAGTTAAATCATCACTTGCTTTTGAGATGGACTTAATATAGCTACCACCTTTATAGAGAGTTCTGTTTGCATTTCCTATACCTACTCCTATACCTCTTTGAATGCCTTTCTTTGTACCTTTCATTGCATTTCTTGCAAAGCCTTTATACCAAAATGTTCCGGCCCAAGTTGCAGCAGCCATTCCGGCATCTTTTGCCAGTTTAAAGCCTGCCAATTTTTTAGCACTATTATCTTTTGCAGTTAAAGTATTATATACACCAACGCCGGTTTTTCCTCCGCCTCCGGTAGACTTAACAAGTCCCTGAACAAGACCTTTTATATCAGCATCTGAGGCAGCAACATGCCCGGTAACTCGCTTCTGTGCCTCAGGATGCAGTTCTTTAAGGGTCGCAGTGAAAGCCTCCACTTCAGTTGCAGTTAACCCTTTGAGCTTATTGTCATAAATCGCTTTTAAAACATCAAGTTTATATACACCGTTTTCATCTTTCCATTGTTCTTTGCACTTATCTTCAATAGAAACTTTTTTATATAAATTCTCAAATCCGTCTTTCCATGAGTCATTAAACTTAAAAGTACACTTTTTCTCAACAAACTCTGTAGATAAAGAGTTTATTCCACTATCGACAGCATCTCTGCGTGAGGTGCTATCACTAAACAAATTTTGTGTTGAATTGTTTATCTCATCAAACATCCTTTCACGAGATTCCCAAAACTCCTTCTCTCTACGATAGCTATCGGCAGCCTGTTTATGACAACGATATTCATGTCTCCAATAATGCTTTTCTTCCGGCGAAACTCCATGTGATCTACTTTCACACTCATCAGCTGCTTCACGCTCTCTCCGCTCGTTTTCTGCTGCCCTCCTTTTACTTGGCAGGATTACTCTCCCGTCCAAAACAAGCCCTTCTGTAAGGAAGGATTTAAGAGTTTTATTATCCATAATATCACTATCATTTGCTTCTATTATTGCACCAATAAGTGTTACAATCCTGTCACAATGTTTATAAAAACTAATCGATGCCACTCCCTTACATTTAGTCTTATTAGCTGCTTTATATACGTCTCTTATACCATTTAATCTTACATTACTGTCTGATAACACACTTATTGATTCATCACACTGAATATTCATTTGATTCATATCCAAGAAATCACTCTCTAACATTTTTTCACTCCTCTGTTCAGATATTATTTACTATGTACTGCACATTAGAACACAGCCTGTTTATGGCGTCGTCCCATTTGCATTACTTGAAGTTACATTCGCAGAGCTGAACAGTTCAGTAAAACTCTGTTGAATCAATTTCTCATTATCTATAAAGCTCTTCCTCATAATTGCAATGTTTGTACTTTCTGTGTTTGTCATGTGCTGTTCTTTTATTCGAATATCCTTTTCCTTATCAATCGCACTATGAGCTTTTCCATTGGCAACTATCGTACTTTTAACGTCTTTTTTTCCCTCGTTAAAATCTCTGCCTAAATAGCTCCCATTAGTAACAACAGATTTTCTGAAATTTTCAAGCTCCTCATAATCAATTTTAATTTCCGTTGATTGACCTGCCATTTTCTCACTCTCCCAATATTTTAAATTTTATTTATCCCCCGTAATAATAAGTTCATTTATATAATCTTTGAAAAAAATCACATAAATCAACTCATTAAAAACAAAAAATCTCATGAATATAGCAAAATCAGGTTACAACAGAAAAACCCGTTGTAACCTGAATTGAGGTTTCCATGTTATCCACGGAACTGAGAAGCGATATCGTTATCTGTCTCTTCTACGATTGTAGCTGTAGAATCAAGTGCAGATGCGATCTCTCTGATAAGCTCTTCAGCCTTAATAAATCCGGGCTTAAGCTCCTCATAACGTGCTGCGTATGACTCGCTTGCAGCACCTTCCCACTCAGACTGAAGCTGTCCAAGTAAGCTGTCCATCTTTGAGATGACTCCGTTTACTGTATCAGCCTCTGTGCGGTACTGGCCTGCTCTCTCTCTCATCTGGGCAGGTGTAATTCTAATCTGGTTTGCCATAATTTTATCCTCCTTGTGGCATAAATAGAATAAATATGCTAACTCGTTTCCAAGTAGCTAACTGAATTTATAGGACTCTTTCCTTTTCGAGTACAAATAATCTGCATTCAAATCCTATGTTTAATATGTTGTGAATATGTTGTTTACGCGTTTGCTTTTTATTCACATTTAAAATATCCAGGCTTTATTATTACATGAGTTTTTGCCGTTGTAAAGGGGTTTTTTTTACGAAATTTTACAAATATTTGTTAAACAATGTGTTAACTTAATATGTTTTTCAAGACGCATTAACTTAATCTGACTACATTTTTTTGTTAAGCTATAAATTAAGTTTACATTTTTGAGTCAGCCTTAATATCATAAAAGAAAATCGAAAAAACAAACCCATGCCGCCCAAAAGACTGCATGGGTTTCAAATATTATTTCAAAGTATTAGTCAAGCGGATACTTATCTGTGAGCTTCTTGATGATAGCGCGTGCTTCATCATTCTTCTCACCCTTGTTCTTGATAACAACGGCGATGGCTTCAGCGATCTGATCCATATCTTCTGTGTTCATTCCTCTTGTTGTTACGGCAGGAGTTCCGAGACGGATTCCGCTTGTAACAAAAGGAGACTGCTGCTCGTTAGGGATAGTGTTCTTGTTGGCTGTGATATGAGCATCATCAAGCCATGCCTCAACTTCCTTACCTGTAAGGCCGAAGTTTGTAAGGTCAACAAGCATAAGGTGGTTGTCTGTACCGCCTGATACGATCTTAACGCCTCTCTTCATGAGGCCGTCGCAGAGAGCCTTTGCGTTCTCAACAACGTTCTTTGCATACTCTGTAAATTCAGGAGAAAGAGCTTCCTTGAAGCAAACAGCCTTGGCAGCGATAACATGCTCAAGAGGGCCGCCCTGGATTCCGGGGAATACAGCCTTGTTGATCTTGAACTTGTCCTGAGCGGACTGATTCCAAAGGATAAGTCCTCCTCTGGGTCCTCTGAGTGTCTTATGAGTTGTTGTTGTAACAACATCCGCATAAGGGAAAGGACTGGGATGAACACCTGCAGCAACAAGACCTGCAATGTGTGCCATATCAACCATGAGGATTGCTCCGCATGCGTCAGCAGCTTCTCTGAACTTCTTGAAATCTATTGTTCTGCAGTATGCAGATGCACCTGCAATAATAAGCTTGGGCTTGTGCTCTACGGCGAGTTTGTACATCTCTTCGTAGTCAAGCACTCCGTTATCATCAACTCCGTAAGGAACTACCTTGAAATATGTTCCTGAAATGTTAGCCGGGCTTCCGTGAGTAAGATGTCCGCCCTGGCTGAGATTCATACCCATGATGGTATCACCGGGCTGCAAAAGTGCAAACTGAACAGCCAGATTAGCCTGTGCACCTGAATGAGGCTGAACATTTGCATAATCGCAATGGAAGAGCTCTTTTGCTCTCTCGATGGCGATCTTCTCAACTTCATCAACTACGTGGCATCCGCCGTAATATCTTTTTCCCGGCAATCCTTCAGCATATTTATTTGTAAGCGGGCTTCCCATTGCAGACATAACAGCCTTGCTGGTCCAGTTCTCCGATGCGATAAGCTCGATATGATTATTCTGGCGCTCGACTTCCGCCTCAATCAATGAAGCGATCTCAGGGTCAATCTTTCTGACTTCATCCAATGAATACATTTCAACTCCTCCGAAATAATTGGTTAAATTCGACAATTTAATGTGTTAAAGCAACATCTTGCATATCGTACCATATATATGAAAAAAATGCTATAATGTTGGGGATTAATTATTTTTTTAACAGAGGACGCATATGTATTACTGTATAATCAACCCATCAGCAAGATCCGGAAAGGGAAAAGACATTTGGACCGGCCTTGAATATAAATTTATTTCTGCGGGAATCGAATACACTCCTGTCTTCACGGAAGGTCCCGGACACGCATCGAAACTGATGACACAGTTCATCACATCTGCAAGCGAAGAAGAATATCCAATAAAAGTTATCGTCCTTGGAGGAGATGGAACGCTCAACGAAGCAATAAACGGAATAACCGATTTTGAAAAAGTAATTGTCGGCTACGTGCCTCTCGGTTCAAGTAATGATTTCTCAAGGGATCTTAGCTATCCGAAAGAATACGACGATCTTCTTGAGCGCATAATAGACGGCAAAGTCATAAGAACCCTCGATATAGGAAAACTCACCTACGGTTCAATGACAAAACCGATATCCAGATTATGTAAGACAACACCTGACAAGGTCAGATATTTCGGCGTAAGCTCGGGAATAGGATTTGACGCAGCGGTATGCGAAGAAGCCCTCTCATCGGGAACAAAGAATTTCCTTAATAAAATGGGACTCGGAAAGCTGACCTACGGAATAATCGCAATAAAACAGCTGATAAAAGCAGATAAGATACCGTGCGATATTGAGTTCGAAAACGGCAAACAGATACATTTGTCACACTTCTTATTTATCGCATCAATGATACACCGCTACGAAGGCGGCGGATTTAATTTTGCCCCGAAGGCAAGTCTGACCGACGGCAAATTTGACCTATGCATTGTGGGCGATATGAAGAGGGCAAAAATGATGCTTGCTCTTCCGTTCTCATTCTTTGGTCTTCACTACTACTTTAAAGGCGTTTACAAATACAGAACATCCAGAATAAGAATCAAGACCATGCTTCCCATGTGGGTACATACCGACGGCGAAGTTTCGGTGAAATCAGATGACATCACATTGGAATGTTTAAAACAAAAGCTCCGTCTCATGACCTGAGACAGAGCTTTTTATCATTATAATTGTGCTATCTTATTCAATTGTATCTGAAAGCAAGCTTCTCTTCTTTTCTTCTGCAGAAATTCTCCATTGCCGATGTACGGTAATAGAAAATATAGAAGATAACAGCCATCAAGATCGCGGTCGCAACATCATAAACCGAATGCTGCTTCACGAACATGGTTGAAAGAATAATAAGTGTTCCTAAAATGTCACTTGAAATCTTTAATCTCTTATTAAATTTCTTACTTTTTCGGACAGCAATCATGGTTCCGATTGAGTTATATACATGAATACTCGGCCAAAGGTTTGCCGACGTATCTTTGCTGTATATGATCTGCACAAGCGCGGTAAAAATATTATCCCTTGGCATAACAGCCGGCCTTAAGTGCTGTACATTCGGAAAAAGAGTCGATATTACAAGGAACAATGTCATTCCCGTAGTCAGGAAAAAGAAGTTCTTGTAATAATCCTCCACTTCCAACGTCAGTATAAAGAAAACCAGCGTAAGTGATACGTAAAAGAACCATAAATAATACGGAACAATAAACGCTTCTATAAATGGAATCCTGTCATCAAGCGCCGTATGTATAACGGCATAGTGTGAAAATCTGTGTTTCTCTATTATTGAGAACCAGGTAATATACAAAGCACCATACATAAGAAGCGGCATTGCCATTCCGAATACATTCTTTAAATAGCCCTTGTCAGGCTTTTTTCCAACAAGTCTTTCGAATATATCTTTCATAATTTCCTCATAGGTGTATTTGCTATTTCTGCATCTCAAACTACTTTATCACTTTATCGATATTAATTAAAGTGAAAAATTTTCTGCAATAATTTATATCCGGCCAAAGTTATCTTTCTGCCGCCTTTTCCGGGCAAATAAATATATGTGCCTTCAATACTGTATCTGATCCTTACATATAACCAGTAATTCTTGTCCTTGATGTAGTTTAAGAGATCTTTTCTCTTAGCAAGATTTTCGGGCGTATCCTCAGTAATAAGAAGCACCGAAGAAATAGCTGTAATAATCTCCAGATAATTAAACATATATCTGTATCTCTCAGGCTGCGACTTGATCATTCCGATATTCTCAACGTAATAATCAATCATGAGCTTATTTACCCTGATCTGCTGATCGATACGCGAAAGCATGATCTTCTGGTTAACCGACTGGTCCTCACGCCCGATGTAATAATAATAGAAATTAACATCGAGGTAGTACATCGTCTTTACAAAAGGAAGCGGATTGAACACATAAATATTATCTACATAGAATGTGTGCTCAGGGAGCTTTAATCCGCACTGCTTTAAGAGCTTTGTCCTAAATATTACAGAATGCATGAGAAGATAATGTCCCTTGGGAGTTCTCTTTATGTCTTTCCATGAAAAGAGCTCTTCAACAGGAAACATAGTGTTATAACGCATAACCTTATGTCTCTTCTCGCCCACTTTGTTATATACAAAATTGCTGATCAAAAGATCAAGCTGAGTATCTCCGCCCGCAAGATCTGCAAGTGTCGACAATATTTTTCTGTAAGCAATCTCTTTTACCCAGTCATCAGAATCAACCACCTTAAAGAAAAGACCTGTAGCGTGCTCAAGTCCGGCATTTACGGCACTGCCGTGTCCACCGTTGGGTTTATGAATTGCTTTTACTATCGTGGGATACTTTGCCGCATATTCATCGGCTATCTCCGCCGTTCTGTCCTTTGACCCGTCATCAACGACCAAAATCTCTACATCCTCACCGCCAACAAGCAGCGATTCTATGCATTTAGCCATGTACCCTTCTGAATTGTAGCAGGGAATCGCAACTGAAAGTAATTTCATATTGTATTTAACTCCTTAATCTGGTACTTTCATATTTCTCCATCGTTGTAAGGCAGTTCCTAAGATCATTGTACCTGCCGTCTACATCCCCCTCGTTAATGACAACGCCAACCGACATCGCCATTATATCAATCATATCGTTAGTAATTATCGGATGAAGCTTGCACAAAATATCATTCTTTTCGGAAGCAAGGTCTGCATCCAAAAATTTTATCACAAGCGGATCAAGGTTAAGATCGCGCGCCTCATCATCAATGCTCTTCTCCATAACTTCAGAGCGTTCGTAAGAAGTATCTACTTTAAACTTCGGTGCTGAAGTCATTTTTTTCTCATCACTCATCTTTCCTGCCTCACTAATCTCGTTATCTACTTCATTTTCGGTTTTTGTGGTTTTTGTGACTTCTACAGAATCGTCCGTATCAGCTTTTTCAGCTCTATCAACCTTTTCAAAGCGAAATCTCTGTTCAACATCCGGATATTTCTCCCTGTCGACTTCCGACATGAACATTGAAAGAGGTCTGCAATAAACCGAATAGTCCCCATATAATGCCTGATAGACCACCATTTCTTCCCTTGTCTCGGAATGAATTGCAATAGTGACTATCTGATACATTTTCCCCTTAAAATGTCTGTATAACTCCTGTGGTTTTGGTACCGGTCTTTCCAAAAAAATCTACCTCCCTATAAGCGTAAACAATGTTTAGTATAAGCCCAAAATCGTTCTTTTTCAAATATCATTTAACTTTTTGATCGCGGGTGCAACCTATTATGACCATCTCAACACTGATAATATAATCAAGCTTTCCGGTCTTAACAGCTTCATCATTTGAAGCACACAGTTCAAGCGCATCTCTCAGCTCTTCAATTGTGTAATTGCCTGCCCATCCCACGTATTTACCGACAAGGAACGGTGCCAACCCCACGGCACTTGCAATCTGCGCTTTGTCCTTGTGATTTTGGGTCATCTCTTTTATCTGGAGCATTAAATTAAACTGCCTTGTTATTAGAGCAAGTATCTTTGCGGGTGGTTCCTTAAGCGCAAGAAGATCGTAGTAAAGATTTATCGCCACAGTCCTCTTTCTCTCTACGATTGCATCCGTCATTGCAAAGATACGGCCTGTAAGCCAGTTCGCACATACAGTCTCCACATCTTCATCCGTGATCTCATTTCTGTCTATGCAGTAGCAGACAAGCTTTTCTATCTCGGTACTTATATTTGACATATCTGTTCCGACGCGTCCCAAAAACAGTGCAAGGGCACGTGGAGAGATTGTTTTTCCCTCAGCTTTGAGTTTACCTGCGATCCACCTTCTCAAGGTATCTTCGCTCTGCTCATCGCAGCTGATATCAAGTCCAAGCTTAGATGCAGCTTTATAAATGTCTTTTCTCTTGTCTACTTCCTTCTCAACAAAAATAAAGTAGGTTGTCTCCGACGGTTTCTTAAGATAATCCGCAAGTTCAGGACAACCGTTCTTGAAAAATCCGCTGTTCTCGATAAGTATCACTCTCTTATCGGATAAAAAGGGCATTGTCTCAGCCATATCGATTATCTCAGCCGGATTGCAGCCATCACCCTCGTATCTGGTGAAATTCATTGAAGAAGCGTCTACCCCCATGGCCTTAACAAGTTTATCCTTGTTCTGGAGCCTCAGATAAGCCTCATCGCCGTACAAAAGATAGCAAGGCTTAAAATTCCCGCTTGCTATATCTTCATTTATCTGTCTCTGCTTCACCGGAAAATCTGATGTCTTAACTGCCATAAATAATCACACTCCATTCAATATGTTACCACAAATGCGCCAAAAACTCACCCGAATATATCATTTCAGATGCTCTATTTTTCATTCAGAAATTTCTTTGTTTCCAACACACCGTCTCTTACGTTTATAATGACAGCCCCCGATTCGTCAGTCCTGTATACTTCCGCACCGATATTCTCAAGCCTCTCAAGCGTCTCCTTATGCGGATGACCGTAGGTATTGTTTTCCCCGCAGCTTATGACGGCTATCTTCGGATTTATAAGCTCAAGAAATTCCGCATCAGTCGTATATTTAGACCCGTGATGAGCAACTTTCAGCAAAGTTACATTCTTAAAAATCTGTGGATTGTTTCTTATGGTCTCCTTGATATTCTCCTGCCCTTCCTCCTCCACATCTCCGGTAAAAAGAGCTTTAAACTCCCCTCTGCTCATCAAAAGAACTGTAGAATAAGCATTCGCGCCATCCGTAGTCATTCCTTTATCAGGATTTATGCACAAAAACTTTGATTTTCCCACGGTAATCTCCTCTCCTGTCGAAATATAAGAAACAGGAATGCCAAGCCCCGCTGCTCTCTTCTCAAGTTCTCTGTAATTATCACCTCTTGATTTTTCCGAGACATCGGGAAGAATCAGTCTCTTTATCCTTATCCCGCCTTTTTCCATATCATCCATTATTTCAAAAAGGCCCGAAATATGGTCGTTATCTTCATGCGTAACAATCGCCGCGTCAAGACTTCCTATCGCTCTGTATTTAAGATAAGGGATTATCGAGTACCTTCCGACTTTCTTTTCCGAAGTACTTCCGCCGTCTATAAGTATGCGCTCACTTCCGTCTTCTATCACGATCCCGTCGCCCTGCCCGACATAAAGTGTAGATATCATCAGCTCAGGTTTGGGGCTGTATATCAAAACAGCGACAGCTATTGCTATCAAAGCCCGCCTTATGTTTTTTTCCATATTCGATGATATATGAATGTTTCTAATTCTGCCTTTTGTGAAAAAGAGCGCCAGCCCTGCAATCATACAATAACATGTGATCTTAATTTCGCCCGCATGACCTATGTATAGAGTATTCCCCGGAAAATTAATCTGAACTCCGCATACACCTTTGTAAAAAAGAAGTATCAAGTGCGCAATGATTCCAGGAACCGTTCCCGGAACACCTGCTGTAAAAAGGCAGAAAATCCCCATGACCATCAGCACACTTACAAGCGGGATTATTATCATATTTGATATTAAAGAAAACAGTGGATATGTGAAATAATACGACATATATATCGGTAAAGTGGAAATCATGATAGAAAAACCAAGAATAAGCCCCGAACAGATTGCCTGATTCATTTTGTGAAAGACATTATCATCATCGCCTGAAAACTTAAGCTTTCCGCTCTCTCTTTTCTCAAAAAGCTTTTCAAGCGCCGGTCTTACAACCGTAACGCCTATGACAGCACAAAAAGAAAATAAAAATCCACTGTTATATAAATAGAGCGGACAATCAAGAACCAGCAGAATCTCGGCTATAGCAAGTCCAGATAAAATATCATATGTTCTCCCAAGGAACGGAGCAAGCAACCTTATTGTAAACATACATATCGCCCTGAAAGAAGACGATCCGACACCGCACATCTCCCCATACAGATACATTACAGCTATCGGAATCACCGTATAAAATACCGGCTTAATCTTGCACTTTCGAAGCGCTTTATAAAGTCCCATTCCGATTATGGATATATGAAGTCCGCTAACGGCAAGAATATGCATTATCCCACTGTTTTTATACATATCCTTTATATCATCATCCATAAAGGCCTTATCGCCCAGGATCATAGCCTTTAACACGGCCGAATCGTCATCACTGAGCACAGGATTCCGGTCAAGATTCTTTTCCAAAAGCATCTTAAGATCATAAAGTCTCTCCCGCAGAACATCCTCTCTTCCGTCCGTCTCCGTAATTTCAGCATTATATAATTTAAAAGCAATCTTCAAGGTCGCATAGTACAAGCGACTGTCAAATCCCCCTGGATTTCTTACTTTCTTAAACGACGTAAATTTCCCTCGTATCTTAACGTGCTCGCCGACAGAAGGGACATAAACATCTCCCTCTTTTAAACTGCACATTATATATTTCATTTTTCCGATTGAGATATTCTGTGGAACCACATAAATAACATAAAGACTTTCACCTGACTGATCGGGACGGGCTTCTTTCCTTGCCACAACGCCGGTAACCAAGCCCGTTTCCCCATCTTGACGATCAGGTAATTCATATAAATAATTCGTAAAAGAAATTCTAAGATAAATAAAGACAATCGCCGTAATGACCAGTGCAACCGGACACAACGGTCTTTTCACTTATATAAAACTCCTTATTTTGAAATAATATCGGTATTCTTTTCGTATGCACCGGAAATATTATAATCCATAAAGGTAAACGAAGAATCTCCGTCAACCGAAATAACCACTCTGTCTACATCCGGAAGCTCAGTTGCAGTATTTACTATAGAATAAAGCGCAACCTGCACCGTGACATTATTGGACTGAGTAAGGAAGGATGAATCAAAATCAATAAAGCAAACCTTGTCCTTGATATTAACACTGTTGATCTTGGTATCCTTATTGATCGTAGGAAAGGCATCATTTGTGTTAGGACCGTTTATAAGCTGTTCAATCCTTAATTTTTCCTCGGAAATATTGCTGTTATATACAACATATCTGTATACACGCTTAAGTTTATCTCCTGCCTTGTTTGCAAAATACAGCGTGATTTCCTTTTTCTTATTTTTATTAATTTCGCTGTCAACATTGTAGATAAAATCCTCACCTTTCATAGGACCTATAGCATTTCCCGAATGGTCTTTTAAAGGTGCGGGCTCATATGGATCGTCTGTTGCCGAATCGGCATCGCCTTCGGAATTCATACGAACAGCCTCTTTTTTACCCACACAAAAATATACATAATCTATACCTTCAAGCTGTGTAAATGTACGTACTATCGCAGCTCTGGTAAGAACCTCTTTGGTTATTCCAAGCTTATCGTACTGAGCACCGAACTCAAGCTTAAGAACATTATTTACGTAAGTGTATCTATTAAGCCAGGCATCTCCGACCACATCACCATTTTTTTCGTTGGGCTTCTCTCCGGATTCATCGCCGGATATGGGAGCCTCATACAGGCTCTTTCCCGGACTCTCCTCAAGCTTCTGGACAAGCTCTGTTATCGCACCGTACATATCTTTTGTGGGATCTGTCTTAAGTTCGTACTCAACCGGCACAATACTTGTCTCATCCGTTTTCACGTAGTAAACATTTATCTTGTTGTCTGCTTCGATCTTTTTTTCGCCACATGAAACCAGAAAAACGGATGTAAGTATGCTTGCTGCACAAAACAATATTCTATTTTTCATAAAGCAGCTGGTTCTCATAACATATCTCTCTTACTTCTGATTTGTGTAAATAAGCGGTATCTTAACGGTAAAGGTTGTTCCCTTATCCACTTCACTGTCTACATCGATAGTTCCTCTATGCATAAGGATCGCATTTCGTACGATTGCAAGTCCAAGTCCCGTACCGCCGATCTGTCTCGATCTTGACTTCTCAACTCGGTAAAATCTCTCATAAATATGATCGAGCGATTCCTTCGGAATACCCATACCGGTATCCATAACCTTTACAACAAAGAACTGCTGGTCGGCATCAACTTCAACCTTAACCTGACCTTTATCCTTGTTGTATTTTATCGCATTTTCAACAAGATTCATAACAACAAGCGATATTTTTACTTCATCTATCTCTGCCGTTACTGCACGCTTACTCTCAAGTGTAAGCTCAATGTTATGTTTAACAGCAATAGGTCTTAATCTCTTGCAGACTATCTCAACAAGCTCGACAACATCAACGCTTGTGATATTAAGGTCCGCTGCTGTTTTATCCATCTTAACAAGAGAAAGAAGATCGTTGATTATCTTATCCTCTCTGTCTATCTCACTTACAATATCCACCATGAAATCTTTATAAACTTCATTCGGAACATTGTCCTGTGCCAAAAGAGAATCCGCCAAAACCTTCATTGAAGTGATAGGCGTCTTAAGCTCATGCGACACGTTGGAAACAAACTCCTGACGCGAATCGTCAAGAACCTTCATTCGCTTAAGCAACGCATTGAAAGCTTTGATAATCTGCTCCGTTTCAAGGAAGTTAGGCCCGATAATAGGCTCATCGGTATATCCAGCCTTAACGTCATCAATCGCAGCCGTAATTCTGTCAAATGGCTGTAACAACGCTGCAGATACAACCGCAGCATAGACGAATATAACCAAAATAATGATGACCTCAATGGTTGTAGCTCTTCTGCTAAGAACCTCAAGAGTCGCCTCAATCGAGTCTGTCGACACACTCGTAAGGATAACTCCTCTAACAACCTCCGTAGGCTCATTCTTATCCGATATATCACCTTCCTGAATAATAGGCGCCTGAATAATAGGGGTAACTACCTCGATAAAACCATCATCATGGTTATATCTGGAAACCGCCCCTTTTGAGCCCTTTTTAAGACAGTTTACAACTTCTTCGGAGATAATAGTCTTACCTTCGTTGATATTGTAAGTGTCCTTAATAACTTTAAGCTCATTATTAATAACCATCACACGTCCGTCGTAAATGGTAGTCAGCATATCCAGCTCCGCATTTACGACTTCCGATGATGTATTTGTAAAGTACTCATTCGTAATAAGGTGATTAGCCAAAATTCTCAGCTGTGTCTGAACGCCTTTTGAATTGACATTGACAGCACGATCTTCATAACTTTGAAGGATCAGAATATGCATTATAACGCATGAAAATAATCCTGTCAGAAATACAATTATGAAAAATCGTGCTCTTAGACTTTTTAATAGGTTACTGATCTTTAATTGTTTAAAAAAACTTAAAATCACACCAATATAACGTTTCATATTTTTAGCTGTGGATTATGCCTGGAAATAATATCCACTTCCCCACTTTGTTCTGATGTACTGTGGCTCGCTCGGATTAGCCTCAAGCTTCTCACGAAGTCTTCTGATATGTACGTCTACAGTTCTTGCATCGCCCTTGAAGTCCCAATCCTTATTCCAAACAACATCCATAAGCATGTCTCTTGTATAAGGCTTTCCGGCATGTACCGCAAGATATTCCAAAAGCTCATACTCACGAACTGTTACATCGATTTCTTTATCATTAATAAATACTCTTCTGTACTCCTGATAAATCTTAAGATCACCAAACTGAAGGCACTTATCATCAAGAGTAGCCTTTGCTGATCTTCTGATTATTGCCTTAATCCTGGCCTTAACTTCCAAAATATTGAATGGCTTTGTGATATAATCGTCCGCGCCGTTTTCAAGACCAAGAATCTTGTCCATGTCATCGCCCTTAGCTGTAAGCATGATGATCGGAACATTCGAAAATTCCCTGATCTGCTGACAAGCATCAAGACCTGACATCACAGGTAACATAAGATCAAGAAGAATGATGTCGTATTTATGGTGTTTAGCCATATCAACGGCTTCTTCGCCATCGTAAGCACAGTCAACCACGAAATCATCCTGCTCCAAGCTGAACTTAATTCCTTTTACAATTGTCTTTTCGTCATCAACAACCAAAACTTTTTTACTCATAATCCACCCATTCCTATAATTTTGTTATACAGTGATGTATTCTTTTATCTTGGAAAAAAGCTTGTCTTTAATACCGGATATTTCCATTATATCTTCTATGGAATTGAATTTTCCATTCTGTTGACGGTACTTAACAATTCTCGCCGCTATGCTATCGCCTATCCCCGGGAGAGTCTTAAGTTCCTCTTCGGTAGCTGAATTAATATTAATCAATTCACAGTTAACCGATTTTACATCAACATCATGTCCGGTTTTGTCAAAAGAATTAAAATCTTCCGACAAGACATTGCCCTTTCCCTTAATCTCTTCCGTCTCTTCGAGAGTTGGAATTCTTAATTTAGCACCATCGGATATTTCGGCTGCAAGATTGACATAAGTAGTATCAGCCTCGTCACTAAATCCTCCGGCAGCAATAACAGCGTCATTTATCCTACTTCCAAAAGAAAGCTCATATACTCCGGGTTCGGATACTGCACCACATACATATACGACAAGCACTTGGGAACTGATTTCTTCCGAACTTCCGATGCTTTCCTCACCGGTACTGTCATCCGAATAAGACTCTGCCCCTTCGTCACTTATCATCTTGTTCATAACAGGCTCTGTTTCAGCCTTTGTCGAAGTGCATCCGGTCAGTATGCATACTATACCGAACAACACTAAAAAGATTTTTTGCATGTATCCTCCATTACAGAGGTCCCCGCCATGCAATCTTTATTCTAGTATATATTAAGTAATTTATCAAGCTAATTTAACATTCGTTAATCGCCTTCTTCGGAAAGTCCGGCTGTAATAGGTTGATCAATCGGATCCTGGATAACCTGATCATGATATTCCTGCCCCATTACCTGAGTTTTGATACTCTCGGACAATTCTTTAAGTATGGCGTTACAATCCGCATCCTCATCATCCCAGATCTTCGCAAAAGCAATCTCAAGCTCCATCCAGAAATTACTTGTCTGAATAGTCTTGGGCATGGAAACCGAATCGGCATAAATATCTACGAACTTATTGATTCCGTCGTGTCCGTAATCAATTCCGTAATGCGCTGCAAGTTTATGTGACATTTTGTAAATATCATCTTTTTCATCCATGCAGATCATTCTTGCAAAGTCTTCCGCAACATCCGGATGCTCCGAATATCCGTTAACAACAAGACAGTTCGTAACAGACATGGTTCTTGTCTTAAGTCCGTTGGGAAGCTCCGGTACAGCGGGAGCTACGGCAAACTCATAAAGTTCACCACCATCGGCAGTAATTGACAACGGATCTTCAACCTTAATTTCGTCATACTTTTTGAAAATATCGGTCGTGGCAATGGTGAACAGGATTTCTCCCTTAAGGAATCTTGTCGCCATATCATCATAAGAAATTTCTTTCGCATCAATAGCGAAGAACTGCTTAAGCTGCTGATAAACCTTCATACAGCTGATAGTGTTACCGTTATAGATTGCTATATCCTGATCGATATTTTCTACGTTAATATTGTCTCCGGCGTCACCACCGAGATTCATATATGCGCCCACGAAGAAATAGTTATAAAAGATATCATTGACATCCCACTCCAAGATGGATTTGATCTTATCCGGAGCTTCGTATTTACGTGAGAAATTGATGATATCCTGAATCGATTTGAAATCTGAAGAAAGAATATCATTGATTTCTTCGTTAACCGCTTCTGTGGAGAAATCGTCATCTTCCGGAACCTCTTCAGCTTCGGCGTCTTCACCCTCTAAATCCTCTCCTTCTTCACCTTCGCCGCTGTTTTCCTCTCCGGCTTCATCCGAAGACTCTTCACTTGAAGCTTCACTCGACTCTTCGCTTGCCTTTTCGGTATCCTCGGCATTTTCGGAAGAATCACCCTCACCGGCATTCTCATTGCTTTCTTCAAGCGCAGGTTCCTGCTCTACGGATTCTTCTTCCTGCTTTTTCTTTTCCATCTGCTCTTTTGCATAATTCTCAAGATATGTCTTGTTATATACAAGAGCACTGGTCTCAAAGTAGAAAGGATAAGCTACATATTTACCTTTGTATGTTACGGAATCAAGCGCCGCTTTCGGGAAAAGAACCTTGTTAAAAAAGCCTTCTGAATTATCGGCTTCAAGCGCAAGGCCGGCACAATAAACTTTCTCAAGAGTATCGTTTGTGGTAACAAAAATATCGGGAAAGTTCTTGTCTTCAACAGATGCCTTGTTTATTTCTTCGAGATATTCCATTCCCGAAACAAGCTTAGGCTCAACACGAACATTCCTGTTTTTCTCGGAAAACTTGATCGCCATACTCTGAAGGTATGGAGTGATCGCATCATCCGTGTACCACAGTCTCAGAGTTGTCTTATTTGAAAAAAAAGAAAATTCTTCAAATATGCTTTCATCTGAACGGGCATTAACAAAAACGCCCGCCAGCATGCATAATATTAGAACTATAGAAATAATTTTGGTTTCAAATTTCATATCTTCCCCAAACATGAGTCCAAAATGTCGATCATCTCGTCAACATTTTCTTTGGTTATGACAAGAGAAGGAACAAATCTGATGATCTCGGCTCCGGCATTTATCAAGATAAGTCCGTTTTCAAGAGCCATATTGATCACATCCGCAACAGGTCTGTTAAATACAAGACCCTGCATAAAACCTGAACCTCTTCTGTCCACTATGAAATCGTAGCGATCCTTTAGCTCATCAAGTCTCTTTTCGAGATAAGGTGCCACTTTATTCACATTTTCTATTATATTGTCATTGTTAAATAAATCAAGAACTTTATTAACAGCTGCGCAAGCAAGCGGGTTACCGCCATAAGTTGTTCCATGATCTCCGGCAACAAGAGAATTTGCCCCAACTTTTTCGGTCATAAGGAATGCACCGACCGGAACTCCGCATCCCAAAGCCTTTGCTGTTGTCATGATATCAGGCTTTACTCCGAATTTCTGCCATGCGAACATTGAGCCTGTTCTTCCCATTCCGCACTGAATCTCATCGAGAATAAGAAGTATATCTTTTTCATCGCAAAGTGCCCTTACTTTGGTAAGGAATTCTTCGGTTGCAGGATATATACCGCCCTCTCCCTGAACAGTCTCCATGATGATCGCACATGTCTTGTCCGTCACGCATGAAAGAACACTTTCAAAATCATTGAAATCGGCAAACTTAATATTTCCGATCATAGGCTCAAACGCCTCACGATAATGAGGATTGCCCGTAACGGAAAGTGCTCCGAATGTCCTTCCGTGGAATGAGTGATTCATGGCAATGATCTCATGATCCGTCTTGCCGTCCTTAAGAAACGCATATTTTCTTGCAGCCTTAAGAGCTCCTTCAACAGCTTCCGCTCCGCTGTTTGTAAAAAATACCCTGTCCATGCCCGAAGCTTTCTTTATCTTCTTTGCAGCTTCGATGGCAGGCACATTGTAATAATAATTTGACGTATGAAGAATCTTGTCTATCTGCGCCTTAAGTGTGTCATTGTAGTCCTTGTAGTTGTAACCAAGGGCAAATACAGCGATTCCCGATACAAAATCAAGATATTTTTTCCCGTCTATATCATAAAGATATACGCCCTCTCCTCTGTCGAGGACGATCTGATAACGGTTATATGTATGAAGCAGTGCCTTCTCGGCCTCTTCTATGTAATTTTTCATTGTCTCACTCATTTTCGCTTCTCCCTGCTAATTAAGCCATTTTTTGTAAATACCGGTAATATCCGCTTTTTGTAGATCAACTATTTTGCGTGAGTGCGTCATCGTCAGCCATGAACATGGTTCCTACACCCTTTTTGGTAAAGATCTCAAGCAGGATGCAATGAGGAATCCTTCCATCAAGGATATGTACGTTATTAACACCTTTTCTGATGGCATCGGTACAGTTGTTGAGTTTGGGAAGCATTCCGCCGCCGATATTTCCGGAAGCGATAAGTTCATCCGCCTCAGAACATGTAAGTCTTGAAATAAAGGATGAAGGATCCTTGATATCCTTGTAAACGCCTTCGATATCTGTAAGGAATGCAAGCTTATTGGCGCCTACAGCCTTAGCGATCGCGCAAGCCGCATCATCCGCATTTATATTATATGTATCAAAATTATCATCAAGTCCTATGGGCGCAATGATAGGAAGATAGTCATTATCAAGAAGGTCAAAAAGAATCTTGGGATCTACAGAATCAACTTCTCCGACATATCCGATGTCTTTTCCGTCCGAAAGCTTCTTTTTCACATGAAGAAGTCCCGAATCCTTGCCGCTTATTCCGATAGCCTTAACACCAAGTTCCTGAACCATTGTAACAAGCTGCTTGTTAACTCTTCCAAGAACCATCTCTGCAATTTCCATTGTCTCTGCATCGGTAACTCTGAGTCCGTTTACAAACTCAGCTTCTTTTCCAACCTTGGAAACCCATGAGCTGATAGCCTTTCCGCCGCCGTGAACGATGATAGGCTTAAATCCTACAAGTTTAAGAAGCGTAACATCTGTTATCACATTCTTCTGGAGTTCTTCGTTGCTCATGGCACTTCCGCCATACTTAACAACTATGATCTTTCTGTTGAATTTCTGAATATATGGAAGCGCCTCAACAAGTACTTCCGCTTTTTTTAATACATCCTGCATATCCTTATCCATTTTCTCAGCTCCTGTAATCTGCATTTATCTTGACATAATCGTATGTAAGGTCACATCCCCACGCGGTTGCCTGCGCATCCCCCTCGTGCATATCCACAAATACCGTGACTGTTTCTTCTTTCATGATCTTAAGTGCTTCATCCTCGTCGAAATCAAGCGGAGTTCCCTTATGGAACACTTCAATTCTTCCGGCCTTGCTATCAAAGAAGAGCTCAACATCGTTCTGATCAAACTGCGCTCCCGAATATCCCATAGCGCATAAGAATCTTCCGAAATTCGCATCGCAGCCAAAGATTGCTGCTTTTGAAAGGTTGGATCCTACAATCGCTCTTGAAAGAGTTCTCGCATCTTCCTTAGTCTTTGCATTTACAACTTTTGCTTCAAAGAGCTTGCTCGCGCCCTCTCCGTCTGCCGCCATCTTCCTGGCAAGGAACTCGCAGACATAGAAAAGAGCATTCTTAAAGGTCTCATAGTCATCATTCTTATCTTTTATAACGTCATTTCCGGCCTTGCCGTTAGCCATGCAAAGAAGCGTATCGTTCGTAGATGTATCGCCGTCAACCGTAATCATATTGAACGTATCTGAAACAACTTCGCTGACCGCGTCCTGCAAAAGACTCTTTTCAATAACAACGTCCGTAGTAAGAAATGCGAGCATCGTGCACATGTTTGGATGGATCATTCCGGAGCCCTTGCTCATTCCGCCGAGAGTCACTTTTTTACCCGCAATTTCAAAAGAAACCGCTACTTCCTTATTTACGGTATCGGTTGTCATTATTGCCTTTGACGCATCGGTTCCGGCTTCTATGCTTCCGTCCAGAGTCTTGCTCATTTTCTCAACTCCGGCAACAAGCTTATCTACAGGAAGCTGCATTCCGATAACTCCGGTAGATGCAACGGCAACTGTTTCGTAGTCCACGCCGAGGCTCTTTTCTACAGCTTTTGCCGTAGCTTCGCAGGCATCAAAGCCCTCTTTTCCCGTACATGCATTGGCTATTCCCGAGTTAATGACAACAGCCTGCATGGGCTTTCCCGAATCAACTATCTGCTTGTCCCACTGAACACATGCAGCCTTTACAACATTACTTGTAAAAGTTCCCGCACACACGCAAGGTGCTTCCGAATAAACAAAAGCCATATCCGTTCTGTCTTTGTACTTGATGTTTGCTTCGCAGCTTGCAGCCTTGAAACCTTCTGCAGCCGTAACTCCGCCTTTAATAACTTCCATATCTCTTCTCCATTATCATTTGTTAAAGATTGTAAGATTTTCTTCGTTTAAAGCATGGTCGTAATAGTTCATGTCATCTCTAAGTGTCCAGCCCATCTTCTGCCAGAACTTGTTTCCGACCGTATTTGTCACAAAAGCATTTAAGCACACCTTGTTGATCTTTTCTTTCTTAAGTGCCTCGTAGCAAAAAAGAACCATCTTTTTACCGATTCCGTGCATTCTGTACTCTTCGCTCACGCAAACATGATAAAAACAAGCTCTTCTGCCGTCATGTCCGCAAAGGATCGCGCCGACTATCTTGTTATCTTCTATGTCAACTGCGCTGAGTCCCGGATTTCTTTTTATAAATCTCTCTATTCCCTCTCTGGAATCATCTATCGATCTTATTCCAAAGCCGTGGATTGACATCCACAGAGCATAGACTTCATCATAATCATCCATTGTCATTGCACGAACCATTCATATCACCTGTTATCTTTCTGTATTCTATTACGGGAAGCTGGGTGCAAACTCAAGTCCCGTAGTTTCTTTTAGTCCAAAGAGAATGTTCATATTCTGAACAGCCTGTCCTGCGGCTCCCTTAACCATATTGTCAAGCGCACCCATCATGATCACTCTTCCCGTGCGCTCATCAATCTTAAATCCGATATCGACGAAATTTGCGTTTTCGACCCATCTTGTCTCAGGACAAACGCCGTCTCCGAGAAGTCTTATAAAGAACTCATCCTTATAATACTTTTCATATGCTGCCCTGATATCTTCAGCTGTCGGAAGCTTACCGTTCTTTTCCTTAAGAGAAGCATATTCCGTAGCAAGGATTCCTCTGTTCATCGGAACAAGGTGAGGTGTGAAATTTATCACTATATCTTTTCCCGCTGCGTAGCTAAGCTGTTCCTCGATCTCGGGTGTATGTCTGTGACTTGTGACACCGTAAGGCTTGCAGCTCTCATTTACTTCGCAGTAGAGATTTGCAACCTTTGCGCCTCTTCCTGCGCCCGAAACACCGCTGAGTGCATCAACTATAAGAGTTGACGGATCGATAAGTCCTTCTTTTACAAGAGGATATGCCGTAAGTATCGAGCATGTCGTATAACATCCCGGATTTGCGATAAGTCTCGCTCCCTTTATCTTATCCCTGTTTATCTCACAAAGTCCGTAAACCGCTTCGTCAATGAACTGTGGCGCTTTATGCTCTATTTTATACCATTTTTCGTATACTGAAACATCTTTTAATCTAAAATCAGCGGAAAGATCGATGACCTTAACCTTATTTAATATGTCTTCATTAACAAGTGATGCGCAAAGTCCCTGGGGAGTTGCTGTAAAGATGACATCAACTTGATTTGCAAGTTCTTCCATATTGTCATCCATACATTTTGCATCTACTAAATCAAAGAAGTTTCCATATATACTGCTGTACTTCTCATCCACATAACTTCTGGAGCCGTACCATACAACTTCAGCTTCGGGATGTCCCTGTATGAGTCTTACGATTTCTGCCCCTGCATATCCGGTGGCACCGATTATTCCGACTTTAATCATTTTTATTCAACCTCGCAGTTTTTACATTAAATGAACTTTCATTATAAATATTTAGGCATATAAACTTTTTTCAGTATACACCCTCCAAAAAATTATGCAACCCATTTTTAATATTTATGCAGTTTTTGTTGATTTTTTTAATATTTATTCATTTTAGTGTTGCATTTTATTTTTTCCGAGAGTATATTATGGTAAGTGGAATTAAGAAATTCGAATAAATAAAGTTACCATTTTACGTGGAAGAAAGGGAATAACATGGCAAAAGAAAAGGTTATTTTGGCTTATTCAGGCGGACTTGATACAACTGCTATCATTCCGTGGCTTAAAGAGAATTTTGATTACGAAGTAGTATGCGTTTGTATCGACTGCGGTCAGGAAGAAGAACTTGACGGACTTGAAGAAAGAGCTGTAAGCTGCGGTGCAAGCAAGCTCTACATCCTTGATGTTGTTGATGAGTTCTGCGATGAATACGTAGTTCCTTGCGTTCAGGCTCATGCCGTATACGAGAACAAGTACCTTCTCGGAACTTCTATGGCTCGTCCTCTTATCGCTAAGAAGCTCGTTGAAGTTGCAAGAAAAGAAGGCGCTGTTGCTATCTGCCACGGTGCTACAGGAAAAGGAAACGACCAGATTCGTTTTGAGCTCGGTATCAAGGCTCTTGCTCCCGACATCAAGATCATTGCAGCTTGGAGAAACGACAAGTGGACAATGGATTCTCGTGAGTCAGAGATTGAATACTGCAGACAGCACGGAATTAACCTTCCTTTCTCAGCTGATTCAAGCTACAGCCGTGACAGAAACCTTTGGCATATATCACACGAGGGACTTGAGCTCGAAGATCCCGCTCTTGAGCCCAATTACAAGCATCTTCTTGTGCTCGGCAAAACTCCCGAAGATGCTCCCGATGTTCCTACAACAGTTACAATGACATTCGAGGCAGGTGTGCCCAAGTCAGTTAACGGCAAGGAAATGAAGGTTTCAGACATCATCCGCACGCTCAACAAACTTGGCGGCGAAAACGGTATCGGTATCGTTGACATCGTCGAGAACCGTGTAGTAGGCATGAAGTCACGTGGTGTATACGAGACACCCGGCGGAACAATCCTTTACGAAGCACATCAGCAGCTCGAAGAGTTGATTTTAGACCGTGATACCTATACAATGAAGAAAGACATGGGCAACAAGTTTGCCGACATAGTATATGAAGGGAAATGGTTTACTCCTCTTCGTGAAGCCGAGCAGGCATTTATCGAGTCAACTCAGAAGTATGTAACCGGTGAAGTTACATTCAAGCTCTACAAGGGCAACATCATCAAGGCAGGTACCAAGTCACCCTACTCTCTCTACAACGAGAGCATCGCATCATTCAAGACAGGTGACCTATACGACCACCACGATGCTGAGGGATTCATCAACCTCTTCGGTCTCTCTTCAAAGGTTCGCGCCATGAAGATGCAGGAAGTAGCCAACAACAAATAATTTATGGATTCACTTTCTTTATTGACCGTTTATATCATAGCAGTAAACATTATAGGGTTTGCCTTAATGGGAAATGACAAGCGAAGGGCGCGTAAAAACGCCTTTCGCATTCCTGAGGCAACCCTTTTTGCATTTTCAATAATAGGCGGAAGTATCGGAACACTTATCGGAATGTATACTTTCAGGCATAAGACCAAACACATGACATTCAAGATCGGCATACCGGTTATTATCTTTGTGCAGATTCTTTTTATTGTTCTTTTACGTTTATCTCCATTACATTTTAGTTTTATATGATAATATGGAAAAAATATTTTTGTAAAAGACGAAAGGTTTTGTAATTATGTATTTTGCAATATGTGATGATAACATCGCTGACAGAAAACAGTCGGAAAGGCTGCTTAAAAGGCAGGCCGAAAGGGTTCTAAAAGAATCCTGCGAACAGGTCTACATAGATTCTTTCGGAAACAAAGAAGCTTTTATGATCAGACCACAGATGTATCAAGCTCTTTTCATAGATATGACTTTAGATGAGACAAACGGTTTTGCGATTGCCAAAACACTACTTGACATCGGCATCACCAAGCCTATTATTTTGTGCTGCTCTTCTATTGATTATCGTAAGCTCGCCCAGGATGAAAATCTCCAAGCAGACAATCTATATTTTCTCGACAAACCTATCAAAGTTGACGAACTCACAACTCTCGTCGATAAGATCGTAGCTGAAAGAATTGCACCGCCTTCAACACTGGAGCTTCGCTATCACGAGGAAACCATCTACGCATCAGGCGATGATATCGTATGTGCCAAAAGAAAAGGTGAAAACCTCCTTGTATATCTCGCAGACGGTCGCACTATCACTTTCGTAAGTTCAGTCTTCAATTTCTACGACCAATGCTCCATATTCCCTCAGATTTGTCCCGTCTCCAACGACGGCATCATAAACATCAACCACGTAAAAAAGAGCTCTCCCCTCCACATCACAATGGACAACGGAGTATCTTTTTTCGTAGCCTTCTACTACTCCAAAATGGTTAAGCAGGCCATCGCCGATTCCAAAAAGCACAGCTGACCGGCGACCGGCCGCAAGCTCTGTGTGCCCCCCCGGAGTAGCCTCTGCCCGCCGCCCTCCGCAGATGTATATTCGCGCTGTTCCTCCGCTTGATTTCATGGGTTCTCGGATCCGCTCTGAAATTCTATCGGCTCAAAACTCCATTCAGCTCGCAGGAAAGGGCGGTCTGTAAATTTATGTTTTTGAGCGATTATCACGGAGGCCACATTTTATGCGGTTCCAACCGTTTTTCAACGCGCATGTGGAGACGTTGTTTGAGCATCCGGTTGCCTTTATCAGAATTGACATATGCTGCTTTGCAGCTATAAAAATAAGCAAAGCCACTCTCGCAAACTATTTAGCTTGCAGAGATGGCTTTGTTTATTTTTATACGCCCGCGTATGCGGGCTATGTCAATTCTGATAAAGGCAACCGGATGCGAGTTTAGTCGATACATGCGCAATAAAAGAAAAACGGTTGGAACCGCATAAAAATGTGAGATGAAGTGATTGCGAAAAAACATAAACTTACAGGCCGCCCTTTCCCGCGAGCCGAATGTCAAACAGTGAGCCTCAAAACAGAATTTCAGAGCAGATCCGAGAACCCATGAAATCTAAGCTCCCTCACAATGCGCGAATATACATCTGCGGAGGGCGGCGGGCAGAGGCTAATCCGGGTGGTCCACGCAGAGCCTGCGGCCTGCATATGCCAAAGTGAGCTTTACTGAGAATTTTATACGTGGTATGATACAGTATGTAGTATCAAAAACTACGTTTATTAACGCTTTTGGAGGATTTATGAGTTATAAAATAGTTGTAGACAGCGGATGTGATCTTCCTATTGAGTATAGAAAGGACTCTCGTTTTGAGTTCGTTCCTCTCATTATGCAGGTTGGTGATCACGTGATCGTTGATGATGATACATTTAACCAGAAAGAGTATTTGGAGCTTGTGGCCGCTTCCGAAGATTGTCCTAAGACTGCATGCCCTTCGCCCGATCTTTATATGAATGCGTACAAAACAGACGCTGATGATGTATATGTTGTAACACTTACATCCAAGCTCAGCGGAAGTTATAACAGTGCTCTTCTTGGAAAGAACCTGTATCACGAAGAAGTTGGAGAAAAGAATATTCATATATTCGATTCAATGTCCGCAAGTTGCGGAGAAGGCAATATCGCTCTTAAAATTATAGAGCTTGCCGAAGCAGGACTTCCTTTTAACGAAGTCGTAGAAAAAGTTGAAGCATATCGTGATGAGATGCTCACATATTTCGTTCTTGATTCACTTGAGACACTTAGAAAAAACGGCAGACTTACAGGAATGAAGGCTCTTGTAGCTTCAACGCTTAATATTAAACCTGTGTGCCACGGTGTTAAGGGTGAGATACTTCAAAAGAGCCAGGGAATCGGCATGAAAAAAGCTCTTGTCAAAATGACTGAGCTCATCGCTGCCGAGGTAAAAAATCCCGAGACCAAAACTCTTATGATCTCAAACGTAAATTGCTTTGAAAGAGCAGCTGTTGTTAAGGATATGATCCTAAAAAAAGTACCGTTTAAAGATGCACATATAGTTGATACGGCAGGGCTTTCTTCCACATATGCGGCAGACGGCGGTATAATCGTTACTTGCTGATCTCTTTTTCAAAAATCAGCATTAAGCCTAAGAAAAATGACCATCGATTCAAACGAACCGATGGTCTTATTTTTTCAAATATCATTATGCATTTAAGTCTTTTACACTATCTCCGAGAACCATATGTCCTTCAAGGATCATGACGCCCTGTCTGTAACGTTCTCCTCCGATCTTACGGATAAGATTGTAGATTGCGTTTCTTCCCATTTCGTAAGTATCAACCTCAAATGTTGTGAGCTTGATATCACAAAGTCCGGGGAAGATGTAGTTGTCATATCCGGCTACGGAAATATCATCCGGAACTTTATATCCCTTTTCATTAAGGCGCTTAATAAGCATACTTGCAGATACATCGCAATTACAGAAGAAAGCTGAAGGCATTTCCTCCGGAAGCTTGAAAAATCTGTTATAATCCATCTCACCTGTGCTGAGATCCCTGTCGGGAATTACCCAGTCTTTTCTGACAGGATGACTGTGCTCAAGTAATGACTTAACATAGCCAAGATATCTGTCTGTAATATTTCCCTCTGCCATTATGGTTCCCACAAACGCGATAGATGTGTGTCCCATATCAAAGAGATGATTTGTAAGAAGATATGCACCGTGGAAGCTGTCGGCCACTACAGCATCCTCATCTCCTGTGTGGTTGCAGAAATCAAGATATATCATTGGAATGGAGAAGTTCTCTCTGATAGAAGTAAGATACTCTCCGCTTAATCTTCCGATAACAATGATACCGTCAACCTTCTTGTCCGCAATGATACGCGGGAAATTCTTTTTCTTCTCGCTCTGCTCAGATACCACCTCGAGCATGGTAAAACATCCCATCTCCATAGCGATCTGAGAAACTTTCTGGTGCATCTTTGTATAGTAAGAACTGTATTCAGTCATATTATCTTCAGAAATAAGAAGACCGATAGTATAACTCTTACTAAAGATGTCTACCTTACGAGAAATAGACGGGATATATCCCATCTCATTTGCAAGAGCATGAATTTTCTCTCTGAGTTCGTCGCTCATGCCCTTCTGTCCTGATAATGCTTTTGATACTGTGACAGTGCTAACCCCAATCTTTTCAGCAATGTCCTTAAGTCTAACTGTCTTTGCCATATTGTCCCTCTTTTTAGACATTTTTTTATAGTATAACGTATATCTTCACAAAAATATACAACAAATTTAAATTATCCTAATTAATCTTCATTTAAGTAGTTGCCATGCCCATAAAATCCGCATTATTTAATTCATAAAAAAAATCCACACAAATAGCTATATTTATCATATAATTTTTTCTGTGATGAATTAATATTAAGGAGAAACTATGATAGCTCTCAAGATAAACAATATAAAAATATTCATGGAAAAGCTCCTCACAACTGAGGTTTTCGACAATTTCGATGTCGAAGAAGTCACGATTGAGACTTTCAATACTTTTTCAATCGACGGACATATAAATAAAGAATTTTATGCGGGCGTACAAGACGAAACCGTTAATAATAACAACCGTTCTTTTTCCCTTTGGTCGGAACTTCGTCCCATCTGCCTGAATCTCATAAAGGGTAAAAGAACTCCGATCAGCTTTAAATTTATTCTCCATGCGGATAGCTTCACAAAAGAAACCGTTATAAGCAAATCTGAGAGCGATTTAGACCCTTCTATGCTAAATCTGGGGATAAATATCAAATTCGCAAATAACGAGCTTATATTGACCACAGGAACCGCATACAGCACATTCACCCTTGATAAGAGCGCAGAAAAAGCCTGGGACAATTACTTCCCAAGCTTTCTTGAATCATGTGGAATAGATAATCAATTATTATGATGCGCAGCTGCTTTGATATTTCCTGAGTATCCCTATCAGATCGTCGTATTTAAGTTTTATATGGTCGTAATACGGCTCATATCCTTCCATAGATCCCGCTCTTAGAATCTCCGTAAGATTATAAACCTGAGAATAAAAACCTTTAAGCCCAAGGTTTGCACTTACTCCTTTAAGTGCATGAACCGCCTTAAACGCTTCGGAAACATTCTCCTCTCCCAAATACTTGGAAAGGCTGGCCATACTCGGATCGCCAAGAAATCTGATCATAAACTTAGCAATAAGATCCTCGTTGCCCATAAACCGATTGTGGACATCTTCCCAATCAACCCCCCAGCCAATCAGTTCTTCTTTAAAAGCAGCATCCATTTATAATACCTCACAAAAATTAACGTTCTACAGTGTAATTTTACACTATAAAATCTTTAACAGCAAGGCTATCCATCAGCGCTGCGGATTAGCTTCAATTCTCCATTGTAGAAAGCTTTTCCGCCTGATCTGCGGCTATAAGTGAATCGATAAGTTCATCGATATCTCCGTCCATTATCTGATCGATCTTATAAAGAGTTAAATTTATTCTGTGGTCCGTCACACGTCCCTGATGGAAGTTGTAAGTCCTTATCTTCTCAGACCTGTCTCCGCTTCCCACCTGGCTTCTTCTAAGTTCAGCCGCATCTTCGTGCTGCTTTGCCTGTTCCATCTCATAGAGCTTTGCCCTAAGGACCTTTAAAGCCTTAGCCTTGTTCTGCTGCTGGCTCTTTTCATCCTGACATGAAATAACTATACCCGTAGGGAAATGCGTAAGTCTTACGGCTGAATCCGTAGTATTTACGCACTGTCCGCCGTTACCCGATGCTCTGAAAACATCGAATTTGCAGTCATTCATATCAATCTCGACTTCAACATCCTCAACTTCAGGCATGATCGCAACGGTAATAGCCGATGTATGTATTCTTCCGCCTGACTCTGTAGCAGGAATTCTCTGAACTCTGTGAACGCCGCTCTCGAACTTAAGCCTCGAATAAGCGCCGGCGCCCTTGATCATAAAGCTTACCGCCTTAATACCGCCTATTCCGATATCTTCAACGCTCATCGTCTCAACCCGCCAGTTCTGTCTCTCGGCATAACGTGTGTAAACCCTGTACATATCTGCCGCAAAAAGTGCCGCCTCGTCGCCTCCCACACCCGCACGTATCTCTACGATAACGTTCTTGTCATCATTAGGATCTTTGGGCAAAAGAAGTATCTTAAGTTTCTCCTCGTATGAAGGAATCATACTCTTTGCATCAGCAAGCTCTTCCTTAAGCATTTCCTTCATCTCCGGATCGGACTCCTCTTCAAGAAGAGAAAGACTCTCCTCTATGGTCTCCTTGCACTTTTTATACTCGCGATAGCACTCAACCAGGGCATCGAGGCTCTTTTGCTCTTTCATAAGAGCTCTGAACCTGTTCTGATCCGAAATAACATCCGGATTATTAAGTTCCATCGTAATATCTTCGTATCTTCTTAAAATATCTTCCAATCTGTCAAACATAATCTACCTGCTTTTTCTGTCAATGCTATGTAAAAAACGACACTCCCCGCATCTTCCGGCAACTTAGTAGTAACACGCACGAACTACTCTGTCGTTTCCACTATAGTCCTTTATAACCTCAATATCATGATACTTGCCCTGCTTTTCAAGGAGCTCTTTTACCTCATCTCCCTGGTCGTATCCTATCTCAAGAAAAACATAGGCTCCCGAGTACAGGTATTCTCCTGCTTCTTCAGCAATTTTCCTGTAAAAGACAAGCCCGTCCTCCGAACCGTCAAGAGCAAGCCTTGGCTCATAATCCCTTACTTCCGGAGCAAGACTTTCTATAACGTCAGTCCTTATATAAGGCGGATTTGAAACCAATATATCAAATTTACCCACTTCTTTTCCGGGGAAAAGATCTGTCAAAATAATCTCTGCCCTATCGGAAAGCCCGAGTTTCTCAGCATTTTTCTTTGCTACAGAAATCGCCTTCTCCGAAATATCGGTGCAAAGAGCCTTTGTCTCATTTGTATAATTCAAAATGCTAAGCGCTATGCATCCCGATCCCGTGCAAAGATCAAGAACTCTCATCTTGTCTTCGCAAAACCTGAGCGTCTCTTCAACAAGAATCTCAGTATCCTGCTCAGGTATAAGGACATCTCTCGACACGCCAAAAGAAAGCCCCATAAATCCCATATTCCCAAGAATATAGGCAACAGGCTCTCTCTTTACCCTTCTTGCAATAAACTCATCATAGAGTTTCTCTTCGCCATCTGTCACAGTTCTGTCCGGATGTGCAAAAAGAGTGCTATGATCCGTTTTACATACATATTCTAAAAGGAGCCGGGCATCAAGCTTAGCTTCTGTGATTCCGGCTCTTTCAAGATTCTCTGTTCCTTTTTCCAAACAATCTTTATAATTCATATACTTTTTAATGTCTTTTTATCATCAATCGTCGTATTCGTCGCGTTTTCTTGAGCGTTCACGAACCTTCATCTCTCTGGTAAGTTCTTTGGTCTCTTCTCTCTTACGCTCGTAAAGCTCTCTTGTAGCTTCTCTCTTACTCTGTTTCTTTGCGGGAGCCTCAACTTCATTGTATTCTCCGCCGTCAACATCGTAGCCAAAAGAGTCCATAAGGAACTGTTTCCAGTCAAATACAGCCTCTACAGACTTGATCGCAACCTCAATCATTGCATCGTTCGGCTCCTTGGTCGTAAGTCTCTGAAGCCAGAACCCGGGCGCTGAGATTATTCTGATAAGAATAAAGTTGCTTCTGCCCGCGAGCCTTATTATCTCATATGAAATACCTGAAATAACAGGAATAAGCAATATTCTGAGTAAAACCTTAAATATAACGGAATCAACTCTGATAAAGAAAAATACAACAATACTTACGAACATAACAAAGAGAATAAAGCTACTTCCGCATCTTTTGTGAAGTCTTGAACTCTTCTTTACATTCTCGGGAGTGAGGGGCTTACCTTTTTCAATGCAGTTGATGCACTTATGCTCTGCACCGTGGTATCTGAAAAGCCTCTTGATATCCTTCATTCCCGATATTATCAATATATAAATGATAAAGATCAGAATTCTCAAAACACCTTCGATAATGGCTGTAAGAGACGCATTTCTGATATATCTTCCGATAAAAAGCTCCGAAAGCACATAAGGAAGCACCATGAAAAGAGCAATAGCAAGGACAAAAGAAGCCACTGTAGTCAAAATCATAAGCACACTGTCTTCATGTCCGCTCGACACCTTGTCAAGCTCCTCGTCAAATTTGGATGGCTTCTGGGGCAATTCCTCATAAAAAGATGATGAATAAGTCAACACCTTAATGCCCAACATAAGTGAATCTATAAACACAAACACTCCTCTGATAAAAGGAATATTCAGAAGCTTACTACCATAAGCCACTCCGTGAAACTCGTCTATCTCAACAGCTATATCTCCGTCAGGCTTTCTGACTGCAACAGCGTACATATCCTTATTACGCATCATAACGCCTTCAAGAACCGCCTGTCCGCCAATTCCGGAATAGTGATCTATCTTGTGTTTCTTCATCTTTCACCTCACTATTTAAAAAAGGTTGAGGCCATAGCCTCAACCTCTCTTTTTTACTTCTGCAAATTACTTATTGTCCATGCCGTATTTCTTATTGAACTTATCAATACGTCCACGAGCAGCTGTAGCCTTCTGCTGGCCTGTGTAGAATGGATGGCACTTTGAGCAGATTTCAACGTGAATGTCGCTCTTAGTTGATCCAACTGTAAATGTGTTACCGCAGTTGCAAGTAACAGTGGCCTGATGGAATTCTGGCTGAATGTCCTGTCTCATCTCTTTCTCACCTCTCTATATACAAAGAATCTTCTCATATCACAAAATTAATCGCCGTTTACAACAGCTATATAAATATAACATAGACAGTTTTTTTATGCAAGCTTTTTTTCTTTAAAAAAATTCAACCTTACAAAACCGTGTTATTGGGGATATAGCCTGTTTTCACGTATTCTTTGTACGATTTACGAAATTTATTTGTAGCAATAACCGCAAATATTCCGGCTATAATATATCCAAATCCGGCCGGAAATCCCATCTCAATAATATATATTATAGTATTTAGAATACCATATCCCAGAAGTACACATCCCGCAACAAAACTTCCCCTAAGCTGAATGACAACCGCCAGAATAATAAGAAGGATATAATCCAGTATTCCCCAGTAATTTCCTTGAGAAAAACTAATCACGGCAGAAACGGCGATCAATACATATATTGAAATTGCCGTGCCGGTCATTTTCTTTTTATCCCCCGCCATAGCAGGAAGCTTCAAATAATCGGACGGCTTCATCCTGTTTGAAGGAACGTTGTTCGCTCCCAGAAGCGAATCAAGGTCATCCACACCATTCTGCGCATAGTAATTCCCCTGAACGCCGTATCCGTTCTGCAGATATCCTCCATTGTTTGGATACATGTTGTTTTGGGGATATGAGCCATTCTGAGGATATTGGCCGTTTTGAGGATATTGGCCATTTTGAGGATATGTACCGTTCCGCGAATACATATTGTTCTGCGGAAATGCAGCATTCTGAGAATACACTCCTCCCTGTCCGTTCATTACATTCTGCCCATTCATGCTGTTCTGAGAATATGCATTATTCTGAGGATTTGTTCTCCCCTGACCATCACTGCCGTTCTGGGGATAGACACTGCTAAGCTCTTCCGTTTTGTTACTGTCAAAACTTTCCTGCACATAAAAGCTGTTCTGCGTATTATATTTATTTTCTACAGTCGTTCCATACGAATCTGTCTTTAAAGGCGCACCGCAATTTGCACAATATAAAGATGCATCTTCATTATTGCACCCGCATGTTTCACATACCATTATTGCTCTCTCCTACTATAAATCATTAACCCCTCATTTTGTTGATTATAGCACACGACATGTGAATAAAAAAGTAAAAAGTTTTACATACACAAAACAAACATAGCCATTGCAAATATAGATTGAGTGTGCTGATACCGGCAGCGCCGATATGCAGATGTGTCAATAACACAATCACAGATAAATCTATGGATTCTACTCTCTTTATCTGTGATTTTTCCAACATTCCCCCCTAAAAAAACATGAAACCACAGATAAGTAGAGTAAATAAACCTCTCTTATCTGCGGTTTTTTCTTGTTTTTAATCAAAATCAGGCCATAATTCACAGATAATAATATAGTTTCCGCGAAACTTATCTGTGAAAGTGGTCATGTCAGTAGGGCGAAAAGCATCAATTCCTGACATTTTCACCTTTTTTGATGTTCGCTTTACAGTGTACTACCAATACTGACAAGAGGGCTTTAAATCAATTACAAAGTGAAATAATTGCGCCCACACAAAACACCATGCTGAAACACACGCACTATCAATCCAATTCACCTCAAAAATCCATATTTACAAATTATGTATTTTATTTATGGTGTATAATTTCCGCCTGACGAATATGTACCGGATGACACCCAGTAATCTCCACCCCAGTTAAATCTAAACATATCCAGCGCTCCAACATAATTTCCATTAATATAAAGATTAACATAGCCTTTGGCATCTGCACCTTTATTGTCTGCATTTATTTTTGATGAAAGTGTTCCTTGCAAAGACCATGAAAGTGGTGTATGTACTCCTAAAGCTTTACCTTCATTGACCCAAGTCTGCTTATTCTCATTGATAGCTTGCAGTTTTCCTTCATTGATCCATGCCTGCTTATTCTCGGTAATTGCAATATCCTTACCCTCTTTAATGCCCTCTTCCTTACCTTCCTTTAAACCTTCCTCTTTTCCGGCGTTGAAGCCTTCTTCTTTTCCTTCTTTAAGACCTTCCTCTTTTCCGGCGTTGAAGCCTTCTTCCTTTCCTTCTTTAAGGCCTTCCTCTTTTCCGGCATTAAATCCTTCTTCTTTTCCTTCTTTAAGGCCTTCCTCTTTTCCGGCATTAAATCCTTCTTCTTTTCCTTCTGTAAGACCTTCCTCTTTTCCGGCGTTGAAACCTTCTTCCTTGCCTTCTTTTAAGCCTTCCTCTTTTCCGGCGTTAAATCCTTCTTCTTTTCCTTCCTTAAGGCCTTCCTCTTTTCCAGCTTTGAATCCTTCTTCTTTTCCAGCGTTAACGCCTTCTTCTCTTCCGGATTTAATTCCTTCTGTTATTCCTTCCTTTAAGCCTGCTTCCTTTCCTTCTTTATAGCCATCTGCTTTTCCGGCATTGTAAGCTTCCTCGCGAACAGCCTCAACTATTGCGGAAACGTCAATTGTACCACCTTCGTAGTATCCGCTCTCAAGCGTAAATTTATCATTGCCATCCAGAGTAACATCCAAAGTTCCCTGATACTTTATACTTTTGATCTTTGAAACGATATCTGAGTATGATGTATTTTCAGATATATTATTATTTGCATAAACGCTTTTATTTAAACTATTTATAATAGAATGCCTATTCCTCTCAGCCGTCAATAATTCATTAGTATATTTCATAGTTAGCGTTGAAATTTGTTCGCTAAGATAAGCAATAAAATCTGACACCCCGGAAATATCCTCTGACAACTCTTCATCCTGACATTTGTCATTAAGAGCATCAACCTTGTCATCCAAAGTGTCGATTCCATCTTCTATTGCAGCAATATCTTCTGAAACATTCTCTTCCTCAGCATGCACATTTACCGAAAGCAGTAAAGATGCTGCCAATGTTGCCCCCATCAGTTTCATAAAATTCCGTGTAAAACCAAGATTCCTTTTTTTCATACACTCATCCATCCAGTCTTTGATTTTTATTCAGAAAAAAATTTTCATATAAAAACAAAAAGCTCACACTCACCTTTACTCTTTCCCCTCAAATTTCAATAGAGTGCCCTTTAATTTGTTTATATATTTTCGTTTTTCTGAACTATATCGAATTATAGAACATTTGATATCAAATTGTACATACTTTTTGCGAAATATTGATTATTTTATGAAAAAAATATAATTTTTCCCTTTCAATGACATCTCAATCTTTCTCTTTTGTCCTCTTCTGCAAATGACAAATATGCCTTATACAACGACTTTTCTTGTTATAAGGCATAGATTTCTTTGAGCAGTGCCCTTTGCACAGCACAAAAAATGCCTTATATCATGCTTTTTCCTCTTCAAAGGCATACTTTTCTCTCCTCTGCACTGCTTTCTCGGAATGAAATATGCCTCAGCGCAGATTTTTTCATATTTTAAGGCATATTTCCCTTCTCTCCACACTTATTTCGCGACGTAATGTATGCCTCAACTCAAGCTTTTCTCTCTTTTAAGGCATATTTTCCTTCTCTCCACACTGATTCCTCGGCGTAATGTATGCCTCAACTCAAGCTTTTCTCTCTTTTAAGGCATATTTTCCTTCTCTCCACACTGATTCCTCGGCGTAATGTATGCCTCAGCACAGAAATTTTCCTATTTTAAGGCATATCTTACTTTCCTAAGCACTGCTAACACTGCAAAAAGTATGCCTCACCTCAGTCTTTTCACTCTTTCAAGGCATATTTCTCCTCCAAGCACGCACAGCGCCATTCCCATAGCACCCTCAGCCACTCAAAGTAAAGCATCTCGCTCCCCGCAACACACTCACCGTTACCCCAAAGCGTCAACTCGTCCCCATCATTTCTTCAAATACTTCCTAAGCTTCGTCTTTATCCTCTGCATCGCATTATCCGTGGATTTCTCATCTCTGCCAAGAACGGCGGATACTTCTTTTATGGACATTCCCGTGATATACAGATCAAGAACCTGGCGCTCGAGGTCGCTGAGGTCGCGCTCGATGGCGTTCTCAAGAGCTTCGAGGTTTTCGCGCTCGATGATCTGCTCCTCGGGAATGGAACTTGAATCAGATTCGAGAACATCTTCAAGAGCCACTTCACTGTCGGTGGCGCTGTCGCTGTTCTCGGCATATAAAGAAATATAACTGTTTAAAGGCGCATGTTTTTTGCGCGCAGATGCCTTGATTGCCGAATACATCTGCCTTGAGATGCACAGATCGGCAAACGTGGCAAAGCTTGCATCTCTTCCTATGTCATAATCCCGTATTGCTTTAAAAAGACCTATCATCCCTTCCTGGATGAGGTCGTCCCTGTCAGCGCCGAGAATAAACATAGATGCAGCTTTTTTGCGGACAAGATTCTTATATTTGTCCATAATAAAATCCATGATGCCGGATTCTTTATCTCCCGCATCATGGAACTTCACTATAAGCTGCTCATCGCTTTGTCCGTCATAATTTGTTTTCATAGGTTAACCAAGCCTCTGTCTTACAACTTCAAATGCAAGTACGCCGGCAGCCACCGAAGCATTAAGCGAATCGATGTCGCCCTTCATGGGAATAGATGCTATCATGTCGCAGTTTTCTTTTACAAGTCTTGAAACACCGCTTCCCTCGTTTCCTATAACAATTCCGATAGGACCTTTTAGATTGAGCTTGTACATCTCGGTTCCGCCCATATCCGCACAGGCAAACCAAAGCCCTTTATCCTTAAGCTCCTCAATGGTCTTTACTATATTTGTAACTTTGGCAACAGGCGTGTAGTTAAGTGCACCTGCAGAAGCCTTTGCAACAGTCGCCGTAAGTCCCACAGCTCTGTGCTTTGGAATAATAACGCCGTGCGCTCCCGCAAGATTTGCTGTTCTGATGATCGCTCCAAGATTGTGCGGATCCTCGATACCATCAAGAATTATCACAAAAGGATCTTCGTTCTTTGCAGCAGCCTTTGCGAGAATGTCTTCAACTTCCGCATATTCGTAAGAAGCCGCATAAGCAATGACTCCCTGATGCTTTCCTGTCTCCGAGAGCTGATCGAGTCTCTCTTTTTTCACAAAGCTCACAACCGTGTCCTTGTGCTTCTTTGCTTCACGCATTATTGTCTGAACGGGGCCGTCCTTGCATCCGTCCAGGACAAAGAGCCTGTCTATCGTCTTTCCTGCACGAAACGCCTCAAGAACCGCATTTCTACCCTCTATTATTCTGCTTTCAAAATTCTCTTCCATCATAATTCCTCAAAATATATCAATTCTTTTTCACCGGCAATACTCTTTATAAATCGCTTCTCACTCAAGAATATCCAGCCCAAGCCTCTCTATTCCAAGCTGCACAAGCTCGCATATCCTGTCCATATTATCTGTAAGATAAAGATATCCGACAACAGCCTCAAATCCTGTTGCATCGAGGTAGTCCATAGTCGTGGCGTTCTTTGCCTTGGTATGCGGCTTCGAATTGCGGCCTCTTCTGTAAATGTCAGCCTCTTCTTCAGTCAGATCGTCCATAAGAGCCTTTATAAAAGCAGACTGTGTGCCCGCTTTTACAATATCACTCGCTCTTTTATGGAGTTTATTGACCGCAGTATTGCCCTTATTTACAAGTATCGACCTTACCACAACATCAAAGATCGCATCGCCTATATAAGCAAGCGTAAGAGGGGAATAAGTCCTAATGTCCTTCCCCTCAATGCCGAATTTATCATTTAGATATTTATTCAAATGAGCTGCCATTTAACTCCCTCACGAGTATCCTTGATCTCAACTCCCTTTTTAAGAAGCTCGTCGCGGATTGCATCAGCTGTTGCAAAATCCTTTGCCTTCTTAGCTGCAGCTCTTCTCTCGATTGCGTCAAGAACATATGCCTCAAGCTCGGGATCCACTGCCTTTTCTTCCTTTGAAGCAGCCGCATGTCCGATAAGGTCAAGTGAAAGGACCTTATCAAAACTCTTTACAAGTGTAAGCTTTGTAGCGCCGTTTGCGTCAGCCTTGAGCACATCGTAAAGAAGTGTGATTGCCATTGATGTGTTGAGGTCGTCCGAGATTGCATCCCTGAACTTGCCCTCGAATTCTTTTACAACAGCCTCATCAACACTGCCATCTTCCTTGAGCTCTGCGATCTTCTTTATAAGTTTATTAAATGCGCCGGTCACATTATCAAGTGCCTCAAAAGAGAACTCAAGAGGCTTGCGATAGTGTGACTGCAAGCAGAAAAATCTGTAAACAAGCGGATCGTATCCTTTTTCCTTAAGAACAGAAACCGTAAGGATCGCACCCTTTGACTTTGACATCTTTCCCGACTTGTCATTCAAGTGATTGCTGTGGAACCAGTATTTGCACCACTCGTGGCCGAGATAACTCTCAGACTGCGCGATCTCATTTGTATGATGAGGGAAAATATTGTCAACACCGCCGCAGTGGATATCGATATATTCGCCGAGATGCTTCATTGAAATGCATGAGCACTCAATATGCCATCCGGGATATCCAACGCCCCAAGGGCTGTCCCACTTAAGCGCCTGCTCCTCAAACTTTGACTTTGTAAACCAAAGAACAAAGTCTGTCTTGTTCTTTTTATTTGTATCCTCTTCAACATCGTCACGAACGCCGACCTGAAGCTGTTCTTTCTCGATATCTGATGAAAAAACATAGTAATCATCGAGCTTACTTGTATCAAAATATACATTTCCGCCGGCTACATACGCATAGCCCTTCTCAAGAAGAACCTCTACCATATGGATAAACTCAGGTATGCAGTTTGTGGCAGGCTCAACAATATCGGGTCGCTTGTTTCCGACAGCGTCAAAATCCGTAAAGAAAGCATCAGTATAGTACTTTGCAATCTCCATAACGCTCTTGTGCTCTCTTTTTGCCCCTGCGAGCATCTTATCTTCGCCTGTATCAGCGTCCGATGAAAGGTGTCCGACATCAGTTATGTTCATAACGCGCTTAACATCATATCCTGCGTACATAAGCGCCTTGATAAGCACGTCCTGCATGATATATGTGCGGATGTTACCGATATGTGCGTAATGATAGACGGTAGGTCCGCAAGTATACATGGTCACCTTTCCGTCTTCTCTGGGCACAAAATCCTGAATTGTTCTTGTAAGTGTATTGTAAAACTTAAAATTTGCCATCTGTTTAGTATCTCCTTGGGAAAAAAGTATTATTTAGCGCAACATTTTGTCTTTTTTATTTCTCACTACAACCGCCGCAACAGCTTTTTGGCTCTTCTCCCGTATTAAATGTAACATTGGTCGAGTGCAGTTCAATAGGACTGGTCAAAAGACATATCGCCTGCGAAGAAATTCCCTCTCCGCTTCCCGTAAATCCGAGACCTTCCTCTGTCGTTGCCTTTACATTTACCTGGCTTATCTCAATCTCAAGCGCATCCGCGATATTCTGCCTCATCTCGTCGATATAAGGCCTCATCTTTGGAGCCTGAGCAATTATCGTAGCATCAATATTCTCGATAAGAAAGCGGTTTTCAACAAGCATTTTTCCAACTTCTCTCATAAGTGCAAGAGAATCAGCTCCCTTGTACTTGGGATCAGTATCGGGAAAGTGCTTACCGATATCCCCGAGAGCCGCAGCGCCCAAAAGCGCATCCATTATCGCATGAAGCAGTACATCTGCATCAGAATGTCCCAAAAGACCTTTTTCATACGGAATCTTTACGCCACCTATAATAAGGTCCCTGTCAGAAACCAGGCGGTGTACATCATATCCCATTCCTATGTGCATCTTAATCCTCCGATTCTAAAAAACAACCAATCGCACAGAGGCGATCGCATAAATCATATAAAAAGTTCTACTATAAAAGCCGTCGCGCAGGCAAGTCCCGCAACTGTCAAAAGGCTCTTTTTGTTAAAAGCAAGTATCAGTGCCACGCCAAAACCTGCAAGCGCCGAAATCTGATTGTCGGTCGCATTCAAAATAGCCGGAAAAGTCATCGCCGCCAAGGTTGCATATGGCACATAATAAAGAAACGATCTTATAAATGTACTCTTTATCTCTTTTCTGATAAGAGTAAGCGGCAGCGCCCTAATCGCATAGGTCACAACTGCCATAAGAAGAATGTATGCATAAACGTTATTCATCTTTTTCCTCCCTGACAGGTGCGATCACCGCTGCACAGGCAGCTACAAGCACTGTAATTATTATAATTCTAAATCCAGAAGATATACAGTTAAGAAACGGCGCAAACGCAAAGATCGTGCTAAATATCATCGCAGCAACGACTACCGCGCGCACATTTTTATCTTCTCTCGTATCGGGAATGATTATTGCAATAAACATACCATAAATGGCAAGCCCCAAACAACTTATAAGTCTCTGCGGCATGATCTGTCCCGCAATAGCACCGAGAACGGTTCCAAGCACCCAGCCCGATACGGAAAGCACTATAAGTCCGTACGAATACATGGGATAAAGACCGCCTTTCTTAAGTACGCTGACTCCGAAGATCTCATCAGTAACGCCGTAAGAAATCCCAAGTCTGTGCAGCGTGCTTGTCTTTGGGTCAAGTCTCTGTGACAGAGCCGCCGACATAAGCATATATCTTAAATTGATTATAAACTGTAATACGGCAAGTTCAAGAAAACTTCCGTTTTTTTCGATTATTTCAAGCGCCGAAAACTGTCCTGCGCTTGTGACATTAAGAAGAGATGTCATCGCCGATTGAAATACAGTCATTCCGATTTTCGAACTCTCTATTCCGAATGCAAAAGAAACTGCTATATATCCCAGAAAAATAGGAACCGCATCCCTGACTCCGTCTCTGAAATCACTGAATTTGCCAACATTCATACCAAACTTTTTTCACCCTCAAATATCATAGATTATTGCAGCAATCCGTCAATTCTTCGCTGTTTACGCCCGATATGCTGCCCTGAACCATTTTTTCGCTTCCGCCGCCTTTTGCTCCAAACTTCTCTCTAAGAAGTGCGGAAACAGTGCGTGCATCGCCTTCAGCCTTTCCGGAAGCCACTATATATCTGTATCCTGCTTCGGGATTCCCCGCAAACACTCCGCAGAATCCCTCGTGATCTGCCGCAAGCAGATTGACAGTTTTTCTCATTAGGTTCGTATCCGCATCTGCGCCCTTAAAAAGAAATACATTCTTAAGCCCCTTGTCTATCTCAGCCAGTTCATACTCAAGAAGCTTTTCCCTGTCCGCATAAAGATTTGCTTTAAGAGCTGCATTTTCATCTTTTAACCGCGCAACGGATGAAGGTACATTGTCAAAAGAAGTAGTAAAGTCAGCCGCAAGATCCGACAAAATATCATGTTCAGTCGAAAGGAACTCAAGAGCTCTTTTACCGCATAAAATATTAACCCTGACTCCGCCCTTGTAACCTCGCACTCCCACAACCTTCAAAAGCCCTATCTCACCGGTTCTCTCAACGTGAGGCGCACAACATGCGCAGGAATCGTAACCTTCAATATTCACAATGCGGATCGCACCCGTAAGCTCTTTTTTACTGCGATACGGAATGTCTTTAAGCTCATCTTCCGAAGGAAAACTTGCGACAACGCTTATATTCTTCCAGATAGCTTCATTTACGCATTTCTCGATTTCTTTTATGTCTTCGGCGCTCAGAACGCCGTTATAATCCATGGTAACTTCGGTATCGCTCAGATGAAAACCAACATTGTCATAGCCATACTTTGAATTAACTATGCCGGAAAAGATATGTTCACCCGTGTGCTGCTGCATATTGCTGAATCTGTGTTCCCAGTCAATCCTGCCATGAACACTTGCTCCCGCTTCAATGCTCTTATCAAGCACATGATAGATCTCATCTTCGCCCGAATCCGTCTTCCTGATTCCTGTGTAAAGGACTTCAAATCCCGTTCCGTCAGCGGCCTCAAGCCTTCCAACATCGGGAGTCTGGCCTCCCTGTTCAGGAAAAAAAGCCGTCTTATCAAGAACAGCTTCAAACTTACCGTCTTCACGCCCGCTGCAATATAGAACGCTTGCGTCAAACTCGGTTATATATGCACTTTCATAATAAAGTTCAACTGTTTTACCCATAGGTTGTATTTTAGCAGAATAAAGAGTTGCTTTGCAACTTTTTAGCCTCTATATAAAAAGATAGAGACTGCATCAAACAGTCTCTAAATACAAACTCGATAACACCTCTTTTACCCTTTCCTTAATGGCGTCTTTCTCGGTCTTAAGCGAGAATGCCATCTCGGTGTAAAGAAGTTTCTCAGCCATATTCAAATATTTCTCGTTGAGCGAAGCAAATTTCTTGCCTTCAGCTTCGCGTGTTGCCTTGATCTTATGAAGCGATTTCACAAGGCTCATCATCTCATCGGCAAGATTTCTCTTTATAATGCCGGCGATCTCAGGTTCAGCCTTCTTTCCATCGGGAAGTTCGAGTTCATCCACTTCTTCAATGTCACAAATAAGCTCTTCGGCATCGTCCGCACTCATAACATCGCGAACCTTATCCTCAGCTCCTTCGACAGGAACATAGATAACACTGCCTGCGTCTACAGCGGAAACCATCATGTAATATTGCTTTTCTTTTCCCTTCTCAAGAAATGCCGGAACGAGAATATCCCGAACCTTGCACAATCCATGGCTACCGTAAATTACGCATTCACCTACATTCAACATTCCGATCCTCCTTCAATAATTCTCAAAAAAGCCAACACATCTTTCATGTAAGCGCTTTCAGCAAACAAGAAAAAAATATATGATTCCACGTCCGGAATCCGCGAGCCTTAATAAGTATATCACAATAAAATATTTTTTGTAATAGTATATCGTTCAAAAAACTTTACAAAATTTTTATAGATTCAAACCAAATTTTCTACTCCACTCCTCAGAAGTCAGTACATTCACGTACTCCACTCTCATCTCGTCAAGAAGTACCACTCTGGTCATGTGGTTGATATGATGAAGTTTGAACCCGCACTTATCCTGCACTTTTTTTGACCGCTCATTCCCCTCAAAATACGCACAAAAAACACGGCTAAGATTCAGATCCTCAAAGCCATGTCTAAGTAGCTCCATTGACGCTTCCGTTGCGATTCCTTTATCCCAGAAAGGGTAGCCTATCCAGTAGCCAAGTTCAGCCTCGTTTGTTCCAATGGGGCGCTCGGGGCTTCCGTCCAGCGTAAGCCCTATGCTACCGATAACTTCTCTCCCACGCTCTTTAATGCAGATAGCATACACCTCTTCCCTTGCAAAAACAGTCCTAATTATCGCCCTGCTGTATGCTTCATCCTTATGGGGCGGCCATCCGGCCGGAGGTCCCACCCTTTCGTCACTGGCATATTTATATAAATCCGCCGCGTCGCTACTTTCCCATTTTCTTAATAACAACCTATCTGTCTGCAGTACCATCCACTTTATGAACCAGTCCTTTTTGTGAATTCAAAAATTCTATATAGTCGTTTTCAGGAACGGGTCTCGAATAATAAAAGCCCTGAAGATATTCTACACCGTTATCGATAAGAATTCTTGCCTGTTCCAGGGTCTCAACACCCTCCGCAAGCACATGAAGTCCGTTTTTCTTCATAAACTCTATCGTATGTTTAAGCACGTTGAGCTTCTCGGGATTCTCAGAATCAAAGCAGTTCCATATAAACTCCTTGTCCATCTTAATAAGCACATAGTCAAGCTTAAGAAGTTCCAGAAGATCGGAATCTCCCGCACCGAAATCATCCATGGAGAAAGTAAATCCCTGCTCACGCATTTTTTTGAAATTCTCTTTAAACGTCGCATCGCCTGTTATATGGGCCGTATCTGTAATCTCAAAATTGATGTAGTTAGGCGGAATGTGGTATTTTTCCATCTTTCTGAAAAGTCTCTCATGTGTATGCGCATCAACCGCCTCATTTCCCGACATATTAACCTCGATTGTCTTAATCCCGTAGCTAGAAAGATTTTCTTTTGCAATAAAAGAGCAGACTTTTTCAAATACAAGATCGTCAATTTCCTGAACAAGCCCGCACCTCTCAGCAATCGGGATAAAATCTTCGGGTGAGATATATTTTTCGCCGTCGCGTCTGCGAAGCCTTACAAGAGCTTCCGCAGAGGAAAAAGATCCTTCTTTGACGCTGAGGATTGGCTGATAATAAACATCAAAACTCTTCTCCTTCACAGCCTGTCTTACAACATCCTCTATCGTGTTTCTGTAAACCATCTTATCAACTATGTTTTCATCTATCACAATGTTGGGTGAAGACTGTGCATAGGCGTATTCTCCGGACACATATGTAAGAATCTGCATGGCCTTATCAAGCTCTTTTACAATACGCGGAGCCTCAACAACCGAGAATGTAAACCTGTAGCTTCCCGCGCCGATGCCCTTATACAGATTGATTGCCGACATGAAACGCTCAACAATATCCGCTCTTCTCGTTATAAAACTAAGCGTATTCCAGCTCGACATGTACGCATTCAGCTGATAGTCGGAACGTGCAAACTCTGCAACCTTCCTCTGCTCCTCTTCAAGCGCTTTTCTCGCTGAGTCGGTGAAAAGAATATTCTTCTCAATAAAAATAACCGACATTATAAAAAATGATCTCGGCTGGGCGAAACGCTCGGCAAGCATAGCTATGAATGCGTCTTTGTTCCTGACACCCGGAATACTCTTTTCGTAATAATCTTTGGGATTTTCAATAAATATGTAGATGATTATTGCAGAAAGAATGATCGCAGCAGACGAAATCTGCGTGCCCTTCCTGACAATCTGATAAACGAACATGGCACACCATAGAAAATGTGAGACCAAAATAGCGGCAAAAACTTCCTTTTTGGCTCGTCCGTTATAATTTATGCCAAGGCTTATTGCCGAAACCGAATAAAGCATGCCCAAAACATAGCATATTGTCAAAAGTACCGGACTTGAAGTTCCTCCGAACAAAGCTTTCGATGTTATAACGAGCAAAACACCAATACCCGCCGGTGCTGCCGATAAACAGGCATATTTTGTCGAAATGCCCCTCTTAATTGTAAACCTTGAATATGTGTACAGACAAAGTGCAAATATAACTGCGAGAAGTGTGATCAGATACAGGCCTCTGGAAAGCCCCTGCACCCACAAGAACGATGCATCGGGATATACAAATGCACCGTATTCCACCATCTCAATAATTATATTTAAAGCAGACAACACTAAGAAAAGACAGAACATACGCGTCGTGGAAAGCTGTAGTATGCTCTTTCTCATATAGATAAGCATCAAAATTCCAAGAACTAAAATTGCAATGATTAGTGTACGTATTTCCATATTTTAATTATAATCTTTCTTTTGGGTGTTGTATATAAAATACTCTTGTTCATTTTTTAGTAATGTGATATTCCCCATCACAAAATGGCACAATTCACTTCTCAAGCTTGATCAGATAGGATGTGTACGGCGGTATATCAAGACCTCCGCCAAAATCAATGTCTTCATCCGTGATAAGGTCCACGCCACAGCCCGCACCCGCGTTGAAATCAGCATGGAAAGGCGCTTCATCTGCATTTATCACAGTTAGAACACGCTCTCCTTCGCATGCACGCCGGAAAATGCACTGTCTGTTAGTAAGAAGAAGCGATGAAAAATCTCCGTAGTTAAGCGCCTGTGATTCTGCTTTAGCCTTGCACAACTTTGCAATATGATCGGTTAGTTCGTTCCACTTTGGCTCATCAAAGCATGGTCTGAGCGCAGGATCTCCCATTGATTTGTCAGCTTTTTCTCCCCATTCGCTTCCGTAATAGATCGTGGGAATCCCCGGCATTCCGAACATAAGCGTATAAATCAGCTTCAGATGCTCGGGACGAGTGAGTATACTTGCAATCCTGCTGACATCATGATTATCAACAAATGACAAAAGATGTCTTCCCCTGTACAAAGTCCAGTTCTCAGGACCGAACTGGCGAAGCAGGGAATGAACTATCTCAAAAAGATTCATACTGTTAAGCGCAGAAAACATACCTTTGTAGCACTCGTAGTTAGTGGCGCTGTGACAAAGGTCATCGCCCATGATCCTGTTATAATCGCCGCCTATCATTTCACCCGTCAGGTAAAAGTCCGGCTTCATCGCAGTCGTCTCTCTTCTGAGAGTACGTATGAAGTCCTGATCGAGACAATAAGCAACATCGAGTCTAAGTCCATCTATATCAAACTCTTTTACCCACATGCGGATGCTCTCAAGGAGGTAGTCTGTGACCTGCGGGTTCTTAAGATTAAACTTCACAAGATCGTAGTTACCTTCCCAGCCTTCGTACCACAGGCCGTCGTTGTAATTGCTGTTTCCGTCGAAGTTAATGTTGAACCAGTCTTTATACTGTGAATCCCATTTCTTTTCGCATACATCAACAAAGCCAAAAAAGCCTCTTCCCGCGTGATTGAACACTCCGTCCAGTATCACTTTTATGCCTTCTTTATGAAGCGCGTCGCAAACTTTGGCAAAATCCTCGTTCGTGCCGAGTCTTACATCTATCTTCTTGTAGTCCCTGGTGTTGTATCCGTGAGTGTCCGACTCAAAAACAGGATTAAACAAAACCGCTCCCACGCCAAGTTTTTTGAAATGCGGAATCCATTCAATGACTTTAAGGATCCTGTGCTCAAGCTTCCCATCATTTTCATAAGGCGCACCGCAGAATCCCAAAGGATATATCTGATAAAAAGAAGTTTCATATGCCCACATAAAAAGCCTCCTCGTTTACAATATTGAAATCACAATTATATTATATACCGATTTGTCTCAATTTTTTATTCAAATTTGAAAAATACGTGTTGACAACAAGCATACCACGATGTATATTATCTAAGTCGGCTGTTTCAAACAGCTCTGACAAATAGATGGCGAGATAGCTCAGTTGGCTAGAGCACGCGGTTCATACCCGCGGTGTCGAGGGTTCGAATCCCCCTCTCGCTACTGCCCTTAACCTTATGGTTAAGGGCTTTTTATTTTTCCATGTCATATTTTATGTCATACATTTACAGAGTGACTTGTTCGTTAGTCTATAAAGAGCTCTTTGAGCATTCCTTTTATCCCCTTGATATCTAAAGGATTATCACTTGTTTCATATGTAAATATAAGGTTCTTTCCCGGAAAGATACCGCTTTTCCTGTATTCATCAAGTTTATTCAGACACCCTCTTCTATATTCTTCATCATCCAAAAGCCCCAAATGCTCCAAGTATATCTCTTCCCTATTCTTGGTATTCAGTATTGTAAAATCAGGATATCTCACCACTCCTCTTCCCATAACCAAAGGCTTTTCATAATGATATGGTATCCCCAGATTATAGAGCATATCCGCCAATATGGCTTCTGACTTTGATCTTACTTTTTCACCTCTTATAGTGTCATATTTTTTATTTTCAGGCATATATGGATTTGATTGAAAGCTCTGTGACTGCCATTTCATGGCATATAGATCATCAGTGATGATGTACGGCGTAACAAGTTTTTGGCGTTCGGATGAAAGATTTGTGAAGATTGATTCAGCGGTCCCCTTCCTTGCATACGTTAATAGTTCTTCGATTTTGCTCAGTTCCTTCTTTGCACGCTTCAGAAACAGCTCGTTATACATTTTTTGCGCCAAATTCCTAACATATTTCATGTTATTCATTGATATATATTTTCCCTTTGAAGGAGTATCGTCCGTCACTTCAAAATATCTCATTTGCTTACGTGATTTACTTATTCTAAGCCTTCCTTCCGGAAGTGTTCTTTTATCTTTTTCCGCAAACTTTATTGCTCTCTGCAGAGTAACTATACGTTGTTCCATAAGTTGAATCAGTTTATCCATTTTTCTTTTCCTTTCTTACAATACAATAATGCTTCCCCCCTCTTACCGATGAATAATACGCCCCTTATGTTCTTTGATTATAGAATTCTTTACTTCAATACTCATTTATACCAATTTCAAGCATACGTATGGTCCTATCTTTATCTACCACTCCATAGGGTCATGGTTTCATTTGCAAAAAATACTTCTATATGCTCATTTTCAACGCATCACATGGTCCTATCTGCTCTTTCCGAGTCACAGGGCCATAGTTTCTCTTGAAAAAATTGATTTCACATGCTCATTTTTAGCACAACGCATGGTCCTATCTGCTCTCATTACACCGTAGGGTCATATTTCTCCTTTGCAGACCTGATATTCTGTACTTATTTCCGGCACATAGCATGGTCCTATTTGTACTCACAACACTATAGGGTCATATCACCTCCATGCCAGCCACAATTATCCATGCTTCTTCATGCTCAGCACATAGTCCTGCATGCAATTATTTCGCAAGTAGTTTACCAAATTATCATCGTGCCAGTACACTAGTGTGATGTCTTGCTGACTTTTGATCAATTGCGAAGTGAAATGATTTATGTACAAGGCAGAGGATTAAGTCGATGCGGGCATCGACGATTGACGACAACGCAGTACATGGATTATTTCACAAGCAATTCATCAAATTGTCAACAAGACATCACACTAGCCCTGTTCAAACAAATGCTCCCAAATAAAACTCATCTGCAAAGCATTCTCAAATACATCCCAAATACACTGCTAAATTCTCAGTGAAAATCCTTATCCGAACGGATAACTCAAGATACAGGCGCCGGAACCGGCGACCGAATAATATACATAACAACATAAAAGCAGAAATTATTCTATCACAAAGCAAACTCTGCCACAAGTCCGCCTCACTTCTTTGCGTAAATCAGGTGCACAGCTCCGCGCCAACACGCTATTTTACACATCTGATGCTTTCTCACTACAGCATTCTGCGAATCCGCATCCGGCGCTTTCTCATTACAACATTCTGCGAATCCGCATCCGACGTTTTCTTACAACAACATTCTGCGAGTCCGCACCCAACTTACTCCACCACTTTATGAATCCACTTCTTGCTCGCAAACCTTATCGTGAATATGATTGCTCTTATTCCCCAGTCGCAGAACATACCGATCCAAACACCCATAGCGCCGATATGTGCAACGCGAATGAGATAAGTTGCAAGCGAAACTCTGCAAAGCCACATGGTAAGTGTTGATACGATCATCGAAAATCTAACATCTCCTGCAGCACGCATACCATAAGCAGTCACAAATGAAGGGGCCCAAAAAAGAGGCTTAATGATCGTAATCCAGCCCATCATATAGATACACTGTCTCGCACTCTCAGAAGGCATTCCTGCGAGCACTGTTACCGGCCTCGTAATCGCATATGCAATGAGGCAACTCGTAAGCACCGCTATATATCCCCATTTGATCATCTTCTTGGTATAAAAAACAGCTTCATCCTTCTTGCCTGCGCCAAGGCACTGCCCAACAATAGTCATAAGGCCGATTCCGACTCCGACACCTGCCACACCGTTTACATTCTCCAAAATAACAGTCATAGACTGCGCCGCAATGGTTATTGTCCCGAGCGTTGAAACAGACGACTGAATCGCAAGTCTTCCGAACTGGAACATGGAATTCTCGATTCCGTTCGGCACACCCATAGCAAGAATCTTCTTAATGCTATGCTTATGCGGACGAATCTTCATATAATCTCTCACAGATATCTCGTTCTTCTTGCTTCTGAGAAGCACCAGTAGCACAACAGCGTTAAACATCCTTGAAACAAGCGTAGATGTCGCCGCACCCGCAACGCCCATCCTGAAAACATAGATGAGCACGGCGTTTCCCACAACATTAAGCATATTTGAAATAATAGCAATCTTCATAGGAAGCCCCGTATTTGCCTGCGCCCTGAAAATCGCGCTGGCCGCCGCTGCAAGCGATACGAACGGGTATGATATTATGGTCAAAAGAAAATAAATCTGCGAAGCTCTCATTACATCAGCATCAACTTCACCAAATATAAGGCTTAGAAGGCTTGTCCTGAAAATCAGTCCCAGAATTGTCATAAAAAGAGAAATCGAAAGAGAAACCAAAAGTACCTGTCTTGCAGAGTCATTAGCCTTCTTGAGATTTTTCTGACCTATGTAGTTTGAGCATATGATAACTCCGCCTGTTGCCATGGCATTGAATGCCTGAACAACAAGGAGATTTACAGCATCAACAAGCGACACTCCCGAAAGAGCCGCAGGCCCGACGGTACTTACCATCATGGAATCTGCCATGCCCATAAGAGAAGTGAGGAATTGTTCAGCTATAATAGGAATCAGCAACAGAAAGAGTTTCCTGTTGCTGAACATATGATTTGTCTCATTTATTTGTTTACTCATATCAATTTCCCATAAAAAACAGCGATATAACCACAGTATTTTTCGTGCAAGCACGAAAATACTGTGGTTACTCATTCCATATATCGCTCACATCCTCTCAGGCGCGTTGAAGCCTAAGAGGTCTATTCCTGTCTCTAATACTTTAAGTGTTATCGCAAGAAGAGCGATGTAGCTCTCTTTCTTGTACTCATCTGTCTCTGCAAGGATTCTTGTTCCGTGGTAGAAACTGTTGAATGCATTGCTGAGGTCGTAAATATATGCACAGATTCTGTTAGGAGCAAGATCTTTGGCTGCACTCTCAACCGAATCGGCAAATCTTGTAAGAAGAAGCATGAGGCTCTTCATAGCATCGCTGTCGGGATTGCCAAGCTTTGCATCCTTTACGTTTCCGCCTGCTTCCTCGAACTTCTTAAGGATAGACTTGATACGTACCATTGTATAAAGGATGTACGGACCTGTATCTCCCTCGAAAGAAGTGAATTTATCAATATCGAATATATAATCTTTTGAAGGCTGGTTTGAAAGGTCTCCGTACTTGATGGCAGATACGGCAACCTTGTGCGCTGTATCTTTTGCCTCCTCGTCAGAAATCTCAGGATTACCCTCCTTGATTCTTGCAAACATCTTCTCATCGATCTCAGAAATGAGATTCTCAAGACGCATTACGCCGCCCTCTCTTGTCTTGAAAGGCTTGCCGTCAGCGCCGTTCATTGTTCCGAAACCTACAAAATGAAGCTCTGTCTCAGGCATAACGAGCTTTGTCTTTCTTGCACAACGGAATACCTGCGTGAAATAAAGCTCCTGCCTCTTGTCAACAACATAGATGATTCCCTGAGGATGAACCTCGTCCATACGCTGTCTGATAGTCGCAAGATCTGTTGTGTTGTACAAAGAAGCTCCGTCAGACTTAAGAATCATGCAAGGCGGAATCTCTTTTGTATCAGTCTCCTCTGCAACGTCAACTACTAACGCGCCCTGGCTCTCATGCGCATATCCCTTGCTCTTCATATACTCAACCATGTCAGGGATTGCTACATGCGCGTCAGACTCGCCCTTCCAGAGGTCAAAAGATACTCCGAGCTTGTTATAGTTCTTCTTAAGATCTTCTACAGACACATTCAAAATGTGATGCCAAAGAGCTCTGTAAGGCTTGTATCCGTCCTGCAAAAGCTTGGTTGCTTCCATAGCCTCAGCCTTAAATGCCTCGTCCTCCTTGGACTTCTTGCTTGCTGCAGGATAGATTTCCTCAAGCTCTGATACGGTAAAAGGCGCCTCCTTGGGATAAGAACCTGTATAATCGGGATCAAAGTAGCAAAGATCTGGCTTTCTCTCCTTGAGCCCCGTGATAACAAGTCCCATCTGAAGTCCCCAGTCGCCGAGATGAACGTCACCGATGATCTTGTTTCCTGTATATCTGAGAATCCTCTTAATACTCTCTCCGATAACGGCAGAACGAAGGTGTCCTACGTGAAGAGGCTTCGCAACGTTAGGTCCGCCGTAATCAATGATATATGTAGGCTCATGACCGGGCATTGTAACACCCATGTGCTTCTCATGAAGCATCTTTACGATGTAACCTCTTGCAAAATCACCGCTCACGATGATATTGAGAAATCCCGGCTTAACCGACTCAACTTTCTCAAACATCTCATTGCCTGCAAGATTTGCGGCAACATCATCAGCGATCATAAACGGAGCCTTGCCGTACTTCTTGGCACCTGCCATGGCACCGTTACACTGATACTCGCACAGATCGGGTCTGTTCGAAATGGTAACCCTTCCGAGTTCCCTGTCATATCCCGCCTTCTCAAACGCGTCTCCGACTTCCTTTGAAATAATCTCTAATACTTTATCCAAATCAAAACCTTCTTTCTAAAAGCTTTTTATTTCCGTAAAAAGAAACACCGATTCGGTATTTCTTTAGATTACCAACTACACGATTTTATCAAAATCTACTATCTATGGCAACGTCAAATGCCACGCGCCGCTATGCCGCACATTATCAAGATCAGCCACAAACCACTCATTCCGCCGCTTTATTCCGATCGGCCCAAAGCCATCAATCAGCCGCCTCGGTCTTCTGCCTTTCTCTTTCCGCCTTTGAAAACCCGCATCCGCAGTAGTCCTGCCTGTACAGCCCGAATTTCTGCGACAACTCTATAGACCTCTTATAGCCTTCCTTCTTCTTGAAATCAGATGGCAAAAAAACTACCTTCCCGCCGTTCCAAACTGCTCTGTCGCCACGAGTTTCACCGCCGGCATCCAAAGACTCCATCTCTCCGGCTACGATTTTCTCATTCACAAACTCCGCAGCCTGTGCCCCGACTTCATTCAAGACATCCGCATTCTTCAAAGGACTGATTGTAAGCGTCGTCGTAAAATACTCAAATCCCTCTTTTGCCGCAATCTCAGCAGTCTTTCTAAGCCGCAGTTCAAAGCACTTTCTGCATCTTTCTCCGCCCTCGGGAACATCCTCAAGCCCGCGCACGGCATCAAGATACTCCTTCACGTCATAATCACCCTCGATGATACCTATCTTCCTCGCGCGCTCATCCGAGTGCATCTCGGCAAAATCCTGCGCATCAACCTGCCTGTTGTACTCATCTATAAGCCTCTTCTCCTCGGCAACCCTCTTGTAATACTCCGCACTCTCAGTAATATTTGGATTGTAAAAAAATACCGTCACATCAAAAAAGTCTCTTAGATACTCAAGACAGTGCGAAGAACAGGGTGCACAGCACGCATGCAAAAGAAGCTTTGGCACCTCGCCGTTTTTCTGAAACTCCTGTATTCTCTTTTCCAGTTCCTTAGAATAGTTAACCTTGTTCACTTCTATATTTCTTTCTAAAAAGTGCTTTTTATTATATTCCTTTTAATCCGCAAAGCCTATCGCAGAAATAATCTCATCCGCAACTTCCGCAGGTGTCTTTCCATCCGTATCAACAATGATATCCGCCGCCTCTTCATAGATCTTTCCACGCTTATCCTGGAGCTCTTTTATCCTTGCAAGAGGATCTTCGCTCTTTAATAAAGGCCTTGTGTCGTCGCCCTTAAGCCTATCATACACAGTCTCGGGCGCCGTCCTTAAATACACGACCTTGCCAACCTTCTTAAGAAGCTCCCTGTTCTTCTCTCTGACAGGAAGCCCGCCGCCAAGCGAAATAACAGTTTCTCTCATATGATCCGAAACCATCATTTCCACAAGTCCGGTCTCCATATCCCTGAAAGCTTCCTCGCCGTCCTGCTCAAAAATATCGGAAATCTTCCTGCCCTCAGCCTCTTCAATTGCTTCATCGGTATCTATCAGTTCAAGATCAAGCTTATCGGAAAGAATCTCAGAAACCGTGCTCTTCCCGCTTCCCATAAAGCCCTCAAGGATTATGTTGGTCGCGCCCAGAACCTCCATCATAAGCGACTTATATATGATGTCAGCCTCTTCTTTACTTATCTTAACGCCCTCTTCCTCAAACCACAGCTCAAATGCATCGATTCCCTGATACAGAAGCATCTTAAGTCCGGAAAAGACCTTTCCACCGGCATCCTTAACCATCTTCATAAACTTAGTCTCAAGCGGCTTGTACACTACATCTATCGCCGCGTACACATGCTTATAGAACTCTGCGTCCTCGATCGGCGCACTGTTCACATCGGGGAAAAGACCTACTGACGTGCACTGGACAACAAAGAATCTCTTTTCTTTCTCCAAAAGCTCTTTATAATCTTCAAGCGGCATGGGAATTATTTTTTCACCAAGGCTCTCATCAAGCGCGCTGTTAACTTCTTTTGCCACAGCTTCAGCCTTTTCATATGTTCTGTTAAGAACGTACACCTTCTCTGCACCTTTGCTTGCACAAAGATATGCAACAGGCCTTGCAACTCCGCCGGCGCCGAGTATAACAACACATTCCCCGTCAAGCACTATGCCCTCATCCTGCATAGCATGGTAAAGCCCCGACATATCGGTGTTGTAGCCTTTAAATCCACCTTCCGTTCTCACAAGCGTATTAACCGCACCGATTCCCTCCGCAAGCGGATCAACCTCAACAAGATGGTCGATAACATCACTCTTATACGGAACCGTAACGTTAAGTCCCTTTATTCCGAGAGCATTTGCACCCCTGACAGCGTTCTTCACGCCGCCCTTCGGCACCTCAAACGGAACATAAACAAGGTTAATTCCTTTCATCTCTGCGATTGAATTATGAATAAGAGGAGACAATGTATGTCTCACGGGATTCCCTATCAGTCCACATGTCAATGTATTTCCATCAGTATGATTCATATTCTGTCACCTCTTCTGTTCATTTATATTCACGGTCATTTTTGTCTTATGCTAAATTGTACCTTCTATTCTCTAATAAAGCAATTCTCTGAGCCCATGGCAAATCGCTTTTTATCATGTAAAAAAATTTTGCTTCAAGCATAAAGAAAAAGAGACGCGATCACAGCGTCCCTTTCGCACTTTTCTATATTTGACTTTCCCAAAGTTTAATTCTTCTTTATTACAAGTCCATCCTCGGTACTGGCAATAATACTGCTCTTATTTCCCGAAAGATCGTCTCCCACAAAATACTGATACTCGCGAAGAATCTGATCTTTCTGCATTCCGGAAATAGCCTGCATCATGTCATTTGATATAAGGCCATCCATTCCCAAAAGATTTCCCGAAGCATCGTCATAGATTCCAAAAGAAATCGCAACATTATCAATAGAAGCATTTCCCCTCTGCACATGGTCGCTTGAAAGCTCCTCTTCTGCATTATCCTGTGCACCGGTCTCAGCTTTATCAAGGAACTCGGTATTATCTTTTGCGTCATTACCCACAGTTGTCGGATATTTGTAAGCACTGCTTCCACCATACCAGCTAACTCTGCTAATCGCCATAACACCAAGCCTCCTTTCCTTGCCACATCTGCTACTGTGAAAAACGTAATCGTTTAAGGTAACACACTGTCGCCCTTTTAAAATATATATCGGAAGAAAAGCCCATAAATTAAGCGTTAATTATAAAAAAATTATGAAATCTCGCATAAAATATTACTTTCATAAAGTTACCCTAAGTCAAAAATGCTTTTTGCCTCACTTTCTGATGCCCGCCGCCTTCAATAGCCGCTCGGTATACTCAGCCTGAGGATGCCTGTACACCTCATCCGTCTTACCATGCTCAATTATCCTGCCATCCTTCATGATCATCACGTGATCACTGATCTGGTAGACCACCCTAAGGTCATGAGATATGAAAATTATGGATATCCCGAGCTTTTTGTGAAGCGACCTGAGCAGTTCCATAATCTGCGACTGAATCGTCACATCAAGTGCAGAAACAGGCTCATCAGCGATAAGCAGTTTTGGATATCTCATAAGTGCAATACCTATGCACACTCTCTGCCTCTGTCCTCCGGAAAGCTGTGAAGGATATCTGTCCAGCATCTCAACAGGAAGCTCAACATCCTTCATCACCTCTTTTACCCGCTCAAGGCGCTCTTCCTTCGTCCACTTCCGCTTCTTATCAACCTTAAGCGGTTCCTCCATAAGCCAGCCAACTTTCTTGGAAGGATTCAGCGAACTGTACGGATCCTGGAACACCATCTGCGGCCCCTCGTACTTCTGCATAAGCTCGCCCGTGTAGTCCTTATTGATCCCGACTATCGTCCTTGCAAGCGTCGACTTTCCGCATCCGGACTCGCCTGCGATCGCAAGCACTTCACCCTCTTCCATCTCGAAAGTCACATCGTGAAGAATCTGTATTTTTTTATTTTTGGAAAAGAGCTTTCTCTTTCTGTTCTTATAAAAAACATTAAGATTAGCGGCTCTTAAAACCTTATCCTCGCTCATAATCAGTTTCCTATGTCAATCTTTGGGATAGCCGCGATCAGCTTTTTGGTATAAAGATCCTGCGGAGCCCCAAACACCCTCGCAGTATCGCCGCTCTCAACAATATTTCCCTTCTGCATCACGATAACCCTCTCGCAGAGCTGACTTACAAGGCTAAGATCATGGGAAATAAAGATGATCGACGTTCCGCGCTCCTTGTTAATCTTTTTAAGAAGCTCGACTATCTGCGCCTGAACAGTCACATCAAGTGCCGTCGTTGGCTCATCAGCGATAAGTATCTTGGGATTACCTATCATCGCGGCCGCAATCATAACCCTCTGCCTCATTCCGCCCGAAAGTTCATGCGGATACATGTGATAAATATTCTCCGCATCGCTTAAGCCAACGGCCTTCAGCATCTCTATCGCCATTTCTTTGCGATTCTTTTTATCGATATCGGGATGATGGATGAAAAGAGATTCCTCAACCTGCCAACCGATTCTTTTAACCGGATTAAGACTCGTCATCGGCTCCTGGAAGATCATCGAGATCTCATCTCCCTGATACGACCTCAAAGTCTTTCTGTCGCAGGTAAGAAGATCGTCCCCGTTAAACATGATCCTTCCCGTCTTGGTGATCGAATGCCTGCTTAAGAGCCCCGCTATCGCAAGCGCGCTCATGCTCTTTCCCGAGCCGGACTCTCCGACAATACCGACAATCTCGCCCTCTTCAAGCATCAGATCAAAATCTTCCACCGCGACCTCAGGAAACCCGTGATCGTGAAACTCTATATGAAGATCAGTTACGTCAAGTATCACTCCCATCTTCTGATTCCCTCACCCAAAAACGAAAAGCCCAAAACCATCAAAACAATCACAAGTCCGGGACAAAGACAATAACTCGGAGTCGTAAACATGTACTGCTGCGCATCCGAAAGCATCTTTCCAAGGCTTGCATACGGTGGCTGGGAACCGACGCCCAGATAGCTAAGTCCCGCTTCCGCCAGCACCGCATTGTTAAATCCGATAAGTATCGACGAAGCCAGAACTCCCTTTATATTGGGCAAAATATGCACGAATATCATCCTGACATCAGATACACCCTGGAGTTTGGCACTTTCCACATAATCCGTATTGCGGCAACGAAGCACTTCTCCCCTTACAATCCTTGCAAAGCTCGGAATAAATGCTATTCCGAGTGAAAGAAGAAGCTGCATCCATCCCGTTCCGAAAACACTGACAATCACAAGAGCCAGCAAAATGCTCGGAAACGCAAACATCGCATCAATAACTCTCATCGTGATCTCATCAAAGAGCCCGCCGAAGTAACCCGTAAGCGCTCCGATGAGTGTTCCCGCAAACGCACCGATAAACACGGTTCCAAGAGCGATCAGAAACGTAACCCTGCTTCCGTACATAACTCTGCTAAGCACATCTCTTCCCATGTTATCGGTTCCCATAATATGTTTAAAAGAAATCCCCTGAAGCTTTTCTGCCGCACTCATCTTGGTCGGTTCATACGGCATCCAGAAAAGTCCCACTACTATCATCAAAAGGATAATTCCGGTAATAATGACACCCGCGCACATATAGGGATCTTTTTTTATTTTCTTAAAAACTTCCGTAAATTTATCTCTCATTCTTCAATCCCTATTCTCGGGTCAACAATTCTATAAATAATGTCCACCAAAAGATTGGTGACAATAACTATCATCGCAATTCCCATGATTATTGCTTCAACCACGGGGTAATCCCTGTTACTTATACTTGTAAGAAGAATCCTGCTGATTCCCGGGATTCCGAAAACCTGCTCGATTACAATACTTCCCGCAACCATATCGGCAAGAAGCATGCCAAGGAAGGTTATGACCGGAATAAGCGCATTCTTAAGAACATGTCTGTAAAGAACGCCGTTCGTGTTATTTCCTCTACTGTAAGCGGTTCTCGTGTAATCTTTTTTCGCCTCGTCAATGACGCTTCCCCTGAGCATCTTGACCGTCATAGCGATCTTAGGAAGAGCAACAGCGATTGAAGGAAAGATCAGATATCCCACAAATCCCGCAAAATTATCCGTGTACGAAACAAATCCGCCCGGAGTAAAGAGTTTAAATACCATTCCAAAAATAAAAGTTATAAGTATTCCCGAAAAGAAAGGCGGAACGGCCATGATTATCTGATTTATAACCGTAACTACGCGGTCCAGCGCTCCCCCCTCGTGTTTGGCCGTGATGATTCCCATCGGAATCGAAACCACAATTGTAAGTAAAAAGGACATGATCGCCATAGTCAGCGTAATCGATATCTTATTTAAGATCATTCCCGCAACAGGAACGCTGTAGTTGTAGCTTTTCCCCATATCACCGTGTAAAAAAGCTGCAAACCACCTGAAGTACCTGACTATAACAGGATCGTTTAATCCCATCTGCTCTCTTGTCTGAGCGATGAGTTCGGGAGAAGCCTCCGTTCCCAGCTTTTTGAGCGCGGGATCTCCCGGAATTATACTAAAAGCGAGGAATACACACAGTGAAACAACCACTATAGTAATTATCATAGAAATGACTTTTTTAATGATATATTTCATGTGCATATTCCTCGCAAGCTCTTAAAAATGACTTATTCAGCCGGTCTTATCTTTGCAATGTCCTGCAAATAAATAGGATAAAAGACATATCCCGTAAATTTCTTATTGAGTGCTACATACTCGGGAAGATCCTGAATATAGACATTCGCTGCATCTTTTGACAAGATACGCTCACACTCTTTGTAATACTCGGTCTTCTGTGCATCATCGGCTGTTTCTGTAGCCTTGTGAAGCGCCTCGTCGAAGTCCTTGTTGCTGTAATTAAATGTATTCTTGCTTGAAGTCGACTCATATCTTGCAAGAAGCGCTCCCGCCGATACTGTGGAAGCATCAAATCCTACAACCGTCGACTCATATTTTTTGTCCGTATAAACATCGCTGAGCCATGTATTCCACTCAACTTCCTGAATATTCGCCGTAACTCCGACAGCCTTAAACTCCTCAACAAGAACCTGCGCCGTATCAACGTGCTGCTTGTAATTGGAGGGAACGGTTATCGTAAACTCAAATCCGTTCGGATATCCCGCTTCAGCCAAAAGAGCCTTAGCTTTCTCAGGATCATGGTTGTAAGTATCATTGAGCTCAGGCAAAAAATATTTCGTAAATGCAGGGTACATCGCACTTCCAATCTCAGTACCCGCTCCGTCGGAAACAAAATCCATTATCTCCTGAGGATCGATCGCATAGCAAAGCGCCTGACGAACTCTCACATCATCAAACGGCTTAACTGCGTTATTAAGATAGAGAGCCTGAACAAGATTCATGGTTCCTTCGTAGATCTCGAACTTGTCGGAGAGCTGAGCTACCTGTGCTGAAGGGATTCTTGCGTACATATCTATCGAACCGCCCTCAAGGTCAAGCACGATCGCATCTGAATTTGCCTCGATCTTAAAAACTACATCCTTAATAAAAGCTTTTTCGCCCCAGTAATCATCAAATCTTGTAACAACAAGACTCTCCTGTGGCGCGTTTGAAACGTACTTATAAGGTCCCGTACCTATAGGGTTTGTCTCGGGATTTGCATTGGCTTTAGGGATTATCGCCACAGTAAACTGCGGAAGAAGCTCCGAATCAGCCTTATTAAGTACTACCTCAACATGCTTGTCATCAACAATATTTACACTTTCAATTTCTGAAAAAGAAGAAATAAGCGGTTCGCTACCGTCAACTCCCGCGTTACGTTCCAAAGAATACTTGACATCCTCCGCTGTAACATCGGTTCCGTCGTGGAACTTTACTCCGTCTCTGAGTGTAAAGGTGTAAACCTTATTGTCCTCTGATATTGTGTACTCACTTGCTACAGCAGGGTTAAGATTACCGTTCTCATCGGGCTTAACGAGTCCTTCAAACACGTTAAACATTACCTCTTTCGTACCTGCCCCTGTCATGTGGTGGGGGTCAAGACTGTCTATGTCCTGAGGTATTCCTACGATAAGTTTGGAAGTATCTCCCGCATTTGCCTGCTCAGAAGCTGCAGATGAACCTGCGCCTGAGTTCTTTGCGGAATCCCCTGCCTTGTCGCTTGAGCAACCGCTCAATGCAACAGTCAGTGTCGTTAACACAACAGTCAGAAGTGCGCAGATTCTCTTTCTGCCATGTCTTCTTGTGATCATGTTAAATCATCCTTCCTGAATTTATTTTCCTAAGATACATTATAGCCTTGACAAAAAAATGTCAAGGCTATAGTTTACTCTTTTTTAAGGAGCGGTGTGCTCTTATCGGTTGCGTCAGTTATTATTCCATCGGCTTCTTTCTTAAGAACCGATTTAAGCTCATCCATAAAAGTATTAACATCTTTAAATTCACGGTATACAGAGGCGAATCTTACATAAGCTACGGGATCGAGATTTTTCATCTTGTCCATAACTATCTCACCAATAGCTCTGCTCGGTATTTCCTTCTGTTCCATATTAAAAACTTCCGTCTCAACGGCGTCAACCATCTTGGTTATCTGTTCTGCGCTTACAGGTCTCTTATGGCAAGCTCTGAAAACACCAGCTTCAATCTTTGCTCTGTCATAAGGTTCCCTGATGTCACCCTTTTTTATGACGATAAGAGGAATCGTCTCGACCTTTTCATAGGTCGTAAATCGCTTCCCACATGAATCACAGACACGTCTCCTTCTGATCGAAGTATTTTCATCGGCGGGTCTTGAATCAATTACCCTCGTATCATCTTTTCCGCAGAATGGGCACTTCATAAAGAATCCTCCATTATGTCCACAATATATTGACTATACATAATCCATTTCCACAAATTATTGTATCATCATTTTTCGTATTTTTCCACACAATTTATAATTAACTCTGTGACGCAAGGTAAAATGCGGCATTGCGGACAACATAGAGTCTCAGATCCCGATATAAAGCGGCCTCACAGCCGGTACACTATATACAGCTGTGCGACGAAACAAAGAGTAACCGAAACCAGCGAAAACAGTGACTTTCTCGATGGTTCTATAAAGACTTCACCGTCAATTTCCTTCGTTCCAGACACTCCCGTAAGAAGAATCAGCAAAGGGAAAATAAACGGAAAGAAATATCTTCCGTGAACTCCGTTTACGCTTGAAGCTCCCGGATTCGTCCACTGAACATACTCAGCCGTAAATATCAGAACCGTTGTAATGGCGAGCGCCGCTGCCATAAATACCTTCAAAGCAGCGTCTTTTCGCACCTTGACAGCAATCTCCGCTTCATTATGCCTGTTCATATAAATGTTTCTGCTTATATACGCCGCAACAAGCATTATAAATATGAGTACCACTGCCTCATTTGTGCCGTCTTTAAATACAAGCGCACTTCCAAAGAACTGCATGATATAGTCATATCCCTTTATCCTGAATGTATTGAGAAGAATCGGGATATATTTAACGGGATTCATCGCGATCACTCTGTTTGTCGCATTTATGTCTGAGTATCCAAGGCTTAATATATGCGATGAAATCTTAAACCACGCAAGCGCAGGCACGACTGTCAGCAGTCCGATCGCCGTCGCATGGGTAAAATAGCTCTTTTTACTCTCAAACTTATCCATCGGAGTAAGGAAAAGAAGCAGGCAGAAAGCGACATACACAATCTTAAACTGCCCCAGCAAAAACGGAATTATATATAATGCCACAAGATATCCCTTCTTTGCATACGCTTTCTCATCATATCTAAGTCTTAAAACCAGCGCAGTAAGGAGATACACAAGCGCGGCAGTCATAAGATCGGGAGATATTGATGTATACTGCTTCATCATAAAAGGATGAACCGCCATCCAGAGGAAATATTCTTTTCCAAAGGGCGAGATTTTGATTCCAAGATACAAAAGAGCTCCTATCGCAATAAAATTCGCAATCTTAGCGACCATATCGATTACGATCATGCTATGCGTAAACAGCCTTGTCATTGCCATAAAAAGAGCCGGAACCGCGTGACATACAGGCGAATACAGCGCAATATTCGTATATGTTATGTACTGCATATTTGAGGCATCTTTTACATCAAAGCCCATTCTGTTACGTGCTTCATACCAGGAAACAGAGACTCCGTCTCCTGTCCCCCACGTCAAAGGCCACGCAAATGACCTTCCTATCGCATTATTTTCATCAAGCTCAGGAAACACGTCGCCTTCAGAAATTGCATACGCCCTCCTGTAATGATTGCCCGAATCCGGCTCCGCAAAAGGCGTAAATACCATAAACGCAAGCATCCCCATTACGATATACAACGCCAAGAACAGCCTCTCATAGGAAATGCTCCTCTTCTTCAAAACCACAAATCCCGCAAGAACTATCAATATCCATACAGTAGAAAAAAGATATGCCTTCACCTTGGGAAAAGAAGCCGCCCTAACCTGCATATTAAGTCCCAAAGCCGCATTCCCACTGTCATCCAAGACATCTTCCTGCGAATATCCAATAAGCTTAAGCCCGTTCACACTTATATTCTTAAAGACCAGCTTCAGATTACCCGCCGAAACATGTCGGTCCACATCAATCCAAGTCACATCCTCATCATCCGCTTCAAGCCCCGAAGTATTGTACGTTCTTGCAAACTCTCCGCCTTTGGAGTCCTTTATCAGCAGCTCAAACTCACCGTCGCCTTCATTCGACATCCTAAGCCCTAACTGCCCGATATCCCATGCCTTATAATCAACACTAAATTCCTGTCCGTTCCCATCTATAGGAACCTCTCCCCACGAAATAGTAGAATAATCCACTCCCTCCGCCGGAAAACTAAACTCCAAACTTCCACCTACAGACCCTTTGATAGTCAAAAAAGAAAAAATCAGAACAATGATTGATATAACAATATAACTTACATTTTCTTTCAAAACGTTAGCAACCTTCATACTTACTCCCCGTAAAAAAAGCTGCCACACTTCTGTGACAGCTTTTAGATTTTTATTTTCTCTGCAGGAAATCCGGAATCTTGAGTGATTTGGGTTCCACTGTTGCCTTAATCTCGCTTGGTCTGTTAATTGAAAGTCCCGGCCTTGGTGATGGATTTGCGGCGGGAGCATCAGTCACAGCGGAGATAGGTGAAATTATCGGCTGTACCGGAGGTACAGTTGCGATAGGTGTTATAGGTGTTGAAACGACCGGTGTTGGTACAGGTGTAGGCTGAGATGCGGCAAATACGCGGTTTGTTGCGCTCTGTGCAGCAGCTGCCTTAGTCTGTGTACTGGTCTGAACCTTCTCTTCAATACCTGTTGCGATAACAGTTATTGTACAATTATCTGTCTTGCTTTCATCATACATTGCACCGAAGATGATGTTTACATCATTTCCTGCAAGCTGACGAACATATTCGGAAGCATCGGATGCATCCTGAAGTGTGATATCACCGGAAATATTGATGATAACACTTGAAGCTCCATTGATCTTAGTCTCAAGAAGAGGACTTTCAACCGCCATCTTGACAGCGTCAATAGCCTTCTCGTCTCCCTTACCGTTACCGATACCGATATGAGCAATGCCCTTGTCCTTCATAACAGTCTGAACATCGGCAAAGTCAAGGTTGATAACAGCAGGAACATTGATAAGATCTGTGATTCCCTGAACGGCCTGCTGGAGGACCTCATCAGCTTTCTTGAGCGCATCAGGCATAGTTGTACGTCTGTCTACGATCTGAAGAAGCTTATCATTAGGGATCACAATAAGTGTATCTACATTAGACTTGATATTCTGGATACCAAGCATAGCATTTTGCATACGTACACGTGCTTCAAAGCTGAAAGGCTTTGTAACAACGCCTACGGTTAGAATCCCCATCTCTCTGGCAAGCTTGGCAACAACGGGAGCTGCACCGGTTCCGGTTCCACCGCCCATTCCGCAAGTAACGAAGACCATATCTGCACCCTTAAGTGCTGCAGAAATCTCCTCCGCACTCTCTTCTGCCGCTTTCTCACCAATCTCAGGCTTAGCACCTGCTCCGAGACCCTTTGTAAGCTTTTCACCAATCTGTAAAAGCTTGGGTGCCTTACAAAGCTGAAGCGCCTGCTTATCTGTATTAATACCGACAAACTCTACGCCGGTAATATTTTCGTCTACCATTCTATTAACAGCATTATTACCTGCACCGCCAACCCCTACGACGATGATTTTGCAAGTAGTTTCAGCATCGTTTGACTTTATTTCAAGCAAGTTTTCTCCTCCTTCATAACTTGGACTCCTTATTAGCTATGATACGATTTTTTTACTCAATTATCAACCCGTTTTTTAAGTAGAATTTTGTTTAAATTTCACTTTACTCAGACACAATTCTTTAATTTTTCGGGGTAAATGTAAATAGTTTAGTGTCTTCATTTAAATCTTTCAGATTAAGAATTCCAGTCTGTCCTTCAAGTTTTGGCAATTGATATCGAAGTTGTTGAATTTTTTCGTCAATATAATCATTTTTACCTATACTGACTTCAACTCCGCCAAAATAAAGATAAACATTAAAATCACTGTCGAAAAAAATCTTATCCGCATGAAGCTGATATTTATTTAAAAGCTGCGTAATATCAAGGATCTCACCAAAAATCACCTGATGAGCATCATCGATAGGGAGCTTTTCATGCATAGTAATGTAATCAAAATTAAGTCCCATAACCTGAGGGACATCTTCGGTCGTTTCGGAAGAGCATTCCACAACAATGCCCTCTCTGTCAAAGTATATATATTTTCCCAGATATGCTATATATCCTGCGACAGCTTTTTCAAATACATTGATCTTGACCGTATCGCGCGAAACTATGTCCACGTCGATCTTCTCAATAAAAGGAACATCTTCAATGCTCTTGTTCATATATTTCATGGACAAAAACATTGAATTATGGCACAGCTTATCGGTTATAACCATATCCGCGATCTCTTCTTGGGTATAATGAGTGTTTCCGTCAACCACGATATTCTTTACGGTGTAATTGTCCGCAATGTAAAAGACTATCGCTATGACGACCAGAGCAGACGCAGTGATTATACCTGAAATAACATAAAGACTCCGTTTATATCTAAAGGAGTCTCTCAGTTTCTCAAAAGGATGAAAAGCCGGTCTGGCAGTATATGAACGTTTTTTTCTCTTTTTACGCTTCTTCTTTGCCATATCAAAACTATCTTCCTATGTTTCTTCCCACATTAAGCGCTATTCCGAGCTCCGCGAGCTGGAAAACAACCGCGGTACCACCGTAGCTTATAAACGGAAGTGTAATTCCCGTATTGGGAATTGTATTGGTAACAACCGCTATATTAAGAATAACCTGAATAGCAATATGTGCCATAACGCCGATAACAAGCAGTGCCCCAAACATATCAGGTGCATTGTTTGCAATGATCATAAGTCTCCAGATAAGAAGAAGGAACATGAGCATTACGGCAATGGCTCCAAAAAGTCCGAGCTCTTCGCATATAACGGAAAAGATCATATCATTCTGTGCCTCGGGAATAAATCCCATCTTCTGCATACTCTCGCCGAGACCTTTTCCGAATGTTCCGCCGGAACCGATCGCATAAAGAGACTGAAGCGTCTGGAAGCCTTTACCTGTCGCATGTCCCTGAGGATCGAGCCATGCGAGAACTCGCTCGGATCTGAAATTTCCTTTTGCTCCCGCGTTCGCGATTATAAGAACCGTAACAGTTGCAAAAGCACCAACCGAAAGCGCTGCCATTACATATCTCTTATATCCCGGAGTCGCAACAAAAAGCATGATAACCGCGATTCCCATTACGATGATGGCAGAACTAAGGTTTTTGGTACACAGACGAATCATTATCGCAAGAAATGCCGGAAATCCTATTGCCACTCCATATCCTCTGGGAGTTAAAAGAAGCTTTTGAAGCCTTAAGATGAAAGCCGCAACAAAAATGATAACAGAAATCTTTGCTATCTCAGCCGGCTGAATAGATCCGATTAAAGGAACCTGAATCCATCTTTTCGCACCGTTGATCTCTTTTCCTATGATAGGAGTCAGGATAAGCAGGACCACTGACGTTGCATACAACGGAAAAGCAAACTTTCTCAAGAACCCATAAGGGAAATAGGACATAAATATCATGGCAATAATTCCACCAAATACTGCTCCGAACTGATGCTTGAAGTAATATGACGAGTCACCGTTCATCTTAAGATTAGCCCAATATGTACTTGTCGAATATATCATTACAAGCCCAAACGCAAGCAAAAAAAGTATTACAAATATCAAACTGTAGTCAACATATGTTTCTTCTCTTTCTCTTTGCCTTCTTAAAACGTTTACTCCGGTTCTTGCCATATCAGATCATCCCCTCATATTTTTTGTCATATTCTCAAAGTCTGTTTACATACTCCTTGAATTTCTTACCCCTTGTTTCGTAGTTCGGGAACATATCCCAACTTGCGCATGCAGGCGAAAGAAGTACCGCTTCCCCTTCTTTTGCGTTGGCACTGCAATATTCAAGCGCCTCCTCAAAAGTATCTTTAAATACAAATTTATTGAATCCATGCTTCTGTGCACATTCTGCAATCTTTTCCTTGGTCTGTCCGATGAGAACAAGCATCTTTACCGTATCGCCAAAGTTCTCGATCCACTCATCGTACTCACTGCCCTTGTCATAGCCGCCACCGATAAGTATTGTTGGCTTTGACATAGCCTTGATTCCCTGAATTGCAGCATCGGGATTGGTTCCCTTGGAATCATTGTAGTAATCTACGCCGTTCTTTGTCGCAACGAACTCGATTCTGTGCTCAACTGCCTTGAATTCGCGAACGACTCTGAGAATTGTTGAAAAAGGAACTCCCATAGCCACAGCCATCGCAATAGCAGCCATAGCATTCTCGACATTACACATTCCGACAAGATTCATATCGTGAATATTCATTACCTTAACCGCTTCGCCGGCGATACTCATGAATATCTCTTCACCATCAAGGTAGAATCCGTCTTTAAGCTTTTCACTTGTTGAAAAGAAAACCACCTTAGCGGGACATTTTTCTCCAAACTCTCTTGTATATGGATTATCGTAGTTAAGTACGCATGTATCTTCCTTAGTCTGGTTGTTTGTGATGTTCTGCTTCATCTCGGCATAGCACTCCATAGTGTGATGCCTGTTTAAGTGATCGGGTGTTATGTTTAAGATAGCCGAAACCTGTGCATGGAAATTATCAACTGCCTCAAGCTGGAAAGAACTTATCTCTCCGACAGTTACGGTGTCTTCCTTCATTTCAAGTGCGCTCTCAGCATATGAAACACCGATATTTCCAACAACATAGCTGCTCTTAAAGTGAGCTTTCATTATCTCTCCTACAAGAGTTGTTGTTGTAGTCTTTCCGTTTGTTCCGGTGATCGCAACAAGCTTTCCTTTTGCAAAGTTATAAGCAAGCTCTATCTCACTCCAGATAGGGATATTTTTTTCCTTAATACGAAGTACCGTAGGTGCATCAAGAGGAACCGCAGGGCTTGGAACCACAAGTGCAAGCTCGTCGAGAACCTCATCGGAGATCTCACCTATGATAATCTCAGTGTTCTCTTTATCCTCTTCATTAAGTTTTTTTACTATATCTTCTCTTGTGACCTTTGTATTTTCTTCAAGCATTACGGGAACGGCGCCAACCTGATGAAGGAGTCTTACCGATCCTACTCCCGATAATCCCGTTCCGATCACAAGTACTTTTTTTCCTGTTATCTCACTAGCTTTCATTTCTCTCAACCTCTGTTATAATCCTGCATATGCTATAAGGCACATGATAATTGTTACTGTTGTAAATACATTAACTACCTTTGTTTCTGACCAGCCGCCCTTTTCAAAATGATGATGGATCGGAGCCATTCTGAAGATTCTTTTTCCGTTTGTCATTTTGAAATAAGTAACCTGCATGATAACGGAAATAACTTCGATAAGGTAGATGAATCCAACGATTACGATGAAAAGAGGCATATTCATAACATATGATATCCCCGCAACGAAACCTCCGATTGCAAGTGATCCCGTATCTCCCATCATTACTTTTCCGGGATAAACGTTGTATACGAGATATCCGAGGAGTCCGCCCATCATAGCCGCAGCCATTACTTCAGCTCCGGTAGATCCGTAGCGCATAGCTGCCAATACAAAAAATCCTGCAACAACAGCCGTTACCGATGCACAAAGTCCGTCAACTCCGTCAGTAAAATTCGTTCCGTTAGCGGTACCAAGTGATATGAAACACAAAAGCGGGATGTTAAATATTCCAAAGTCTATCTCGCTTCCTATAAAAGGAATCTTCATTGCAAGTGTCATATCCGTGCAATTCTCTACATATAATGAAAAGATAATTGCCACAAGGAGCTGTCCCAAAAACTTCTGCCAGGCTCTAAGCCCCAGGTTATGCTTCTTTACAACTTTGATGTAATCATCGATAAATCCGATCACACCAAAACCGAAAGTCAGTATAAGAATAGGAATTACTTCCTTATGAAATGCAGCGTAGGAAACACCTATAATAAAGAAGGGAAGCAAAAAGATAATCCCTCCCATGGTAGGCGTTCCGGTCTTTTTCTGATGAGACTCAAGCCCCTCTTCTCTCTCAGTCTGTCCCGCTTTGAGCTTTCTAAGAATCGCTATGATCTTAGGCCCCGCAAGTACTGCAATAAGGCATGATGCACATACCGGTATCAAAGTTCTTACAATATAATCATTCACGTAAATACCCCCAATGAATTTTAATTATTTGCAGTTTCTTTAGGCGCGTCATCTGAAAGCTCATCCTCAAATGCACTGCTACCCAATTCATATCCGCTATCAGGATCAACTAAATTTCCTGTGTTCGGGTTAATATAATACCCCGTCTCAGGGTCAACGTCAAATGATTTCCAGATAGGCTCCTTATTTTCTTCTGTCTCTTCTTTTTGTTCTTCAGAAGAATTTCCCTCAGCAGCTTCGTCTTCCTGATTTTCCTCTACTTTGGGAGGTGCGGAAGTAATACCGTATTTTTCTCTGAACTCATTAAGTTCCTGCTGCTGTTTCTCTGTAACTTCCTCTGTCATCGGATATCCGAGATAAGGAAGTGCTTCTGTAAGAATATTATGTACAATTGTTGTAGCAAATCTAGCATTATCCTGCTTGATCGTATTGGGTCTGTCCACAACAACATATATCGAGATCTCCGGATTATCTGCAGGCGCATATCCCATAAAAGAAACTACGTAGTTTATCTTATCACGCCTACCATTGATACTCATCTCGGCAGTTCCGGTCTTGCCGCCAATCTTATATCCGACAGGTACGGCTGTTGTTCCTGTACCGCCTTCCTGAGTAACAGTGTTGCAGTACTCAACTATCTTCTCTGAAGTGCTATCGGAAACAGTCTGTTTAAGGAGTCTCGGCTCGATATTCTTTATTGTGCTTCCGCTGCTTGAAAGAATCTTTTTTACAACATGAGGCTGATAAAACTTACCGCCATTAATTAAGGAATTAAAAGCAGTTATCATTTCTATCATGGTACAGTTGTAACCCTGACCGAATGAGTATGTCGCAAGATCGGACGGAACCATTACGACATCCCCGTTCTTACTGTTCTCACCGTTTTCTCTGTGTATCATCACATCGGTATCCATGAAAGGTTCACCCGGAAGATCAATATTGGTCTTAAGTCCAAGTCCAAGGTTTTTCTGATATTTTGAAAAAATATGTATTCCCGTCGCCTGAGCAACATGCATCATTGCAACGTTACATGATTTCTGAATACCCTGCTGAACAGAAATAATTCCGTCACCGCCTGTGTTATGGCAGTGAATTTTATGTCCGCCGACTTCAAGATATCCTCCGCAATTATATGTCTCATTACCCGTGATCTTTCCGCTGTCAAGGCCTATGGCAACAGTAATAGGTTTAGAGACAGATCCGGGCTCATAGGTATCAGATATGCAGAAGTTCTTCCACATCGCTTGCAGATTTGTAACTTTCTGCTCGTAAGTTTCGGCATCATCAGAATTATTTAACTGCTCTGCTCTTTCCGCTGTAATATAGACAGGGTTTTTAGTATCATCATCTACGACCTGCTCTACATCTCCTTTTTGGATTTTAATATTACCTTCTTCATCCAACACATCTTCTGTGTATTTATGAAGCTCGGGCATTCCGACAAGTTTGGAAGCATCCCACGGATTGTTAAGGTCAAAGTTGGGGTAGCTTGCCATTGCAAGAATCTCGCCGGTATTGATGTTCGTCATAATGCATCCGACGTTCATTGCACCGTTTCCCGGACGAACTTTTCCTTTGTTCTCTTCATTAAATACATTGAGATATTTCTCAACAACCGCCTGAAGATGGCTGTCTATAGTAGTAACTATGCTATTACCGTCTATTGCAGGAATTGTTGTTCTTTCAAGTTTTAAGTCATCATCAAGATAACCATACTCTCTTCCTTCAACTCCTCCCAGAATATCGTTGTACTGTTTTTCAAGTCCCCACTGTCCGACATCATCGGCAGAAGTAAATCCGATAACATCACTTGCCAAAGTATTCTCGGGATATTTTCTTATATATTTGGCTTCAAAATATACACCTTTAAGATTTTCTTTTGACGCATAATCCTGAAAATCTTTTATCTCGTCGTAGCTCAGTTTTTTTGCCAGAATGTAATACTTCTTATCCGAATTTTTTTCCAGATAATCCTGTATCCATTTAAGGTCGATCCCGTTTGCACTCATCTGTGCGGAAAAATACTTATTTAGCGCATTAAGCGTAAGCTGGATTTTATCTTTATCCTTATCTTTATTTTTATCTTTATCACTGAGAAGTACGTTTGCATTAAGGATCAGATTATATACCTTCTCACTCCACGCGAGCGTGCTTTCGTTACAATCAAGGATCGAACCCCTTTTATAAGGAATGGTTGTCGAATCATATCGCTGCTGGGAAAGAACTTTTTTCTCATATTCCTTGCCGTTATTGGTAGTGATACTGATAAGTCTCGCTCCTAATCCAGCAAAAGCCAGTAATACCAACATAAAAAGTACTACCAGCTTTTTCTTCATTCCTATTGTAAATTTCTGCACATTTTTAGTTTTAACAGTTTTCATGGCAAAAGATATTTCCTTATTACTTATTTGACGCCTGCGGTATAGGTGCGAGCTGTCTTACATAATCGTCGCCGCCATCGTCAGTGTATTTTACGATCTGGCCGTCATCAGCATAAGTCATACCGAAGCCAATAGCCGCCTCTTTTATCTCATCAAGGCTCATCCTGCCGTTGGCTCTGTTATAGTTCTCGTCATTATCCTGTTTTAAACTGTTCAGCTGTTTCTCAAGCTGGGCTATATTTTTCATACTGGCAGTAACTCTTGACTGAAGCGAAATATAAAAAGCCAAAGTTCCTACCATTACAACCATTGCAAAAGACAAGAACAATAAGTATCCAAAACTCATATGATGGCGTTTTTTATGTCTTCTTAAAGGCTCCTGAACATGGACTCTTCTACGCACATGATCAGGTTCATATACTCGTCTGACTGTGTTGCCATAGATGTATGCGTTAGCCATATTCATTCTCCTTTCTGTTTTAGTGTGTGATCGGACCGTCACAGCGCTCTCTCAAAAACTCTGAGCTTTGCACTCTGCGATCTCTTGTTTTCAGAAAGCTCTTTTTCACTTGGAAGAATAGGCTTTCTTGTTATTACTTTGCCCTTTGAAACTTTACCGCAAACACAGACCGGGAAATCCGGCGGGCATGTGCATGGCTTTTCATTGGTCCTGAAATTATTCTTCGTTATCCTGTCTTCCAATGAATGGAAAGTGATAACGCAGAGTCTTCCACCGGGATTTAAAAAGTCAATAAATCCGTCAAGCGAACCTGACAAAACGTCAAGCTCTCTATTCAAAGCAATTCGTATTGCCTGATAAGTCCTCTTTGAAGGATGTCCGCCCTTCTCTCTCATCTTTGCAGGTATCGCAGCCTTGATGATCTCGTTGAGTCTGAAGGTCGTCTCTATGGGGCTCTTCTCACGCTCTATGCAAATGTGCTTTGCTATATTCTTAGCGAATTTATCTTCGCCAAAGTCTCTTATAATATGAAAGATCTCTGTCTCTGAATAGTCGTTGACTATATCTCTCGCTGTAAGCTGCTGTCTTTGGTCCATTCTCATATCAAGAGGCACATCCTCTTTGTAAGTAAAGCCTCTCTCGGCGTTGTCAAGCTGGTATGATGACACTCCAAGATCAAGTAAGATTCCGTCAACTCCCGTAACCCCAAGCTCTCTTAGTCTCTTGACAGCATTCTCGTAATTGTCTCTGATGACTGTAACTCTGTTCTTAAACGGCTCAAGTCTTTTGGTTGCGGCTGCGATAGCGTCCGCATCCTGATCTGTTCCGTAAAGGTGTCCGCCGGCGGTAAGCCTTTCCGCTATGTGAAAAGAGTGTCCGGCTCCTCCGAGAGTTCCGTCCAGATATAATCCATCCGGTTTAATATTCAGATTATCAAGCACTTCCTCAAGAAGTACAGAATAGTGATTGAATTCCATGTGTTTACCTTAGATACTTAAGCCGTATTCGCTCATCTTGGCAGCAATTGAATTGATATCATCAAATGTGCTTGCCTTCTCCCATTCAGCCTTACTCCAGATCTCAGCTCTGTTGCCGACTCCGGCAATTATAGCCTCCTTCTCGATCTTGGCATGCTGCAGAAGATTTGCCGGAAGAAGTATTCTTCCCTGCTTATCGATTTCTGCGTCAATAGCACCGGCGATAAAGAAACGCCCTAACATTCTGGCCTCGGGTTTATCCATAGGAAGTGATTGAAGCTTCTCTTCGAACTGTTCCCAGCCCTCTTCGGCGAATACGAAAAGACAGCCGTCAAACCCCTTGGTAACCACAAATTGTTCACCAAGAAGTTCACGGAATTTAGCAGGAATTATGAGCCTTCCTTTAGCATCGATGGAATGGCTGTATTCACCTTTAAATGCTGTTCCCACTTATCTCCCACTTTCAACCACTTTTTAACACTTTTTACCACCTGAAGTCATTATAAAACAAAATTAATCATTAAACAACCTTAAAAACATAAAATTTTAGTAAAGTAATTAGCTTAGATATTGTCGTAATTAGCACATTTTTAGCATAAAAAAGGAGCCTCTTTCGAGACTCCTCTTAATCGATTTTAAGCTAAAGTAATTTCTGCTATTGTGTTTCCGTTATCTTTTTATTCTTTATTTTCTGATTCAATTTCGTTATTCATTTCTTCCTGAGCTTTTTCACCCTCAATTGCTTCGGATTCAGGCTCAGATTCTTTATCCGCTTCTTTTTCCTGCTCTACCACGGCTTCTGTGCCACCAACTGCAACCTTTGAAAGTCTTACTCTCGTGACTACCTCAGCAACAGCCGCAAATACAAAGCAGCACAATCCTATCATCATGGAAATCGGTATCTTGGTATTGGCAAAAAAGAGCCTATCCGTTCTCACATGCTCTATCCATGCTCTTCCGATTCCGTATCCGCCAAGATACATGAGTGTGATCTCACCATCGAACTTCTTGTGCTTTGTATAAAGAAGAACTATTATAAGAAGTCCGAGATTCCATAAGCTTTCATAAAGAAATGTCGGAGAAACCTGAATGTAGTTTGCTCCGTTCATGTGCTCTATCATGAGATCCGAAACATCGCTGCTTCTGACCATTTCAATAGGAAGTCTCATGGCAAGAAGTCCGTCCGTATACTCACCGAAAACTTCTCTGTTGGTAAAATTCCCCCATCTTCCCATTACCTGCCCGAGAAGAAGTCCCGGCATAACGGTATCGGTAAGCTTTAAGAACTTGCATTTTTTCACTCTTGAAAAAATGTATATCGTCGCAAATCCCGCAATAACACCGCCATATATCGCAAGTCCGCCGTTTCTTATCGCAAGGATTCCAAGAAGATCATCCTTGTAACTGTCCCACGAAAAGATGACGTAATACAATCTCGCTCCTATTATGGAAAAGATAATTACATATACCGCAAGGTCCCAGTAAATATCGGGGTCTTGGTCTGTCTTTTTCGCAACATTCGCTATAAGAAAAAGAGCAAACAAAAAGCCGAATCCGATTATCACTCCGTAAAGTGCAATGGTAAATCCGAACACTTCAAAGCTTTTAGGGACATTGTGCAGATATATGTGCAGATTAGGAAAATCTATGTCCATTCTCCCCATATCACCGGCTGTCATAGTATTCCTCCCGTATTAAACATTGAATCTGAACAGAATAACATCTCCGTCCTGAACCACGTACTCTTTTCCTTCCATACGTACGAGTCCCTTCTCTTTTGCTGCCGCAATAGAGCCTTCGCGAAGAAGATCCTGATAATTGATAACTTCCGCCTTGATAAAGCCTCTCTCAAAGTCAGTGTGAATCTTACCTGCTGCCTGAGGTGCCTTTGTTCCGATCTTGATAGTCCAGGCTCTTGTCTCATCTTCTCCCGATGTAAGGAAGCTCATAAGTCCGAGAGTCTTGTAACTTGCGGCAATGAGCTTATCAAGTCCCGACTCTGTAAGACCAAGGCTTTCAAGGAACTCAGCCTTCTCGTCTTCATCAAGTTCTGAGATCTCAGCCTCGATCTGCGCACTGATAACGAATACTTCGCTTCCTGTCTTGGATGCAAGTTCTTTAACGGCAGCAACATATTTGTTTGATGCACCGTCATCCGCAAGATCTTCGTCCTTAACATTAGCCGCATAAATTACGGGTTTCCATGTAAGAAGATCAAGACTGTTTACAAATGCCTTCTCCTCCGGATCTTCAAACTCAAGTTCTCTTGCCATCTTATCAGCTTCAAGAACTTCTTTTATCCTATTTAATATATCAAGCTCTTTTGCTGCAGTCTTATCCATTCTTGCAGTCTTGGCAGTCTTGGCGATTCGGCGCTCAAGAACTTCAAGATCGGCAAATACAAGCTCAAGGTTGATTGTCTCTATATCACGCACGGGATCAACACTTCCGTCAACGTGAATAACGTTTGTGTCATCAAAGCATCTAACCACATGCACGATTGCATCAGTCTCACGAATATTTGCAAGAAACTGGTTTCCAAGTCCCTCACCCTTAGATGCTCCCTTAACAAGTCCCGCGATATCGACAAACTCTATAGTAGCAGGTGTCACCTTCTTGGAATGATAAAGGTCCCCAAGCTGCTTAAGTCTGTTATCCGGAACAGCAACAACGCCCACGTTAGGGTCAATCGTAGCAAACGGATAGTTCGCAGCAAGCGCTCCTGCATTTGTAAGTGAATTAAAAAGAGTTGATTTGCCAACGTTGGGTAAACCTACGATTCCTAGTTTCATTTTTATTCCTCCATGCCCGTAAATACGGGTTTTTTTGTTTCACCATGTCTGATTTTCGCAATTTTTACGCCAGAAATGATAAGTTTTTATTATTTTTTTACTCCCCAAAATTTTGGTGTAAAAAAACAAGGCAACTTAAACTGCCTGAAACTGCATCATCGCAACCTGTAATGAATCGTCTGTAACATGTACATAAGTATCCATTGTGGTTGACAACTGTGCATGTCCTAAAATCTTCTGTAAAGACTTAGGATTAACTCCTCTTTCGACGCATCTGGTTGCGAAAGTATGTCTCAACGCATGCATGCTGAATGGCTTAATATCAGCCTTTCTGCAAAGCTTCTCCAGATTGGTATCATACGTTGAATTCTTGGTTGGCTCGCCGGTACGGCAGTTGATAAAAATCAAATCCTGCATGCACACTTCGCGTACCAAACCGGTTCTGGGATCTCTGAATGTAAGTACCTGAGACAGTACCGGCGATTCCTTTCTGGTCTCCCTTTTAATATATAACTCGAAAAGAATATCATACGCTTCATTGGTAAGAGGAATGGTTCTAAATGCTGACATCGTCTTAGGCGGGCCGACTCTCCAGGCTCCGCTCTCATAACGATATTCCATCGTCTTATCAACTGTAAGCGTTCTCTTTACTCTGTCAAAGTTATCCCAGGTAAGACCTACCAGTTCACCCGTTCTTAATCCCGTTTGCAATACTAAGCGAAAAGCCTTGGCATTGCTGTTCTTGTCGGCATACGCAAGGAAAATGTTCTGTTCCTCTAAATCCAAGAATCGAATCGGCTTCTTCATCTTGTTACATTTGAAATCAACACCATCCAGCGGATGCCTCGTAATCAAGTCGTTCTTCAATGCTGATTTAAACATAGAGCCTATACAGATGTATGTCTGATAGATGGTGGATTTCGCGTAATATGGTTCCATATTATTTAAAATCTGCTGGCAATGCATTGCCTTCACATCTACTAAGAGCATATCACCGATCGCATTCTTTACATCGCTGTAATAACGATCTGTATAGTTACGAATGGTATTGGGTGACAGGTTGCTCTTGAAAGTCTTCAACCAGTAATGAAACCATTGGTCTACCGTCATGGTATACTCTATGGATTCTTCACCTTCCTGCTCATCCTGAAGCTTGTTTCTCATATACCACTTTCTTGCATCAGCAACAGTATCGAAACACTTCTCTACTCTACGTCCTCTTCTGCTTGTAAATCGTGCCGAGTAGCGACCATCTTTGCGTTGCATGATGCCTTCGCCCATCTCCCGGCCTCTTAAATCTTTTCCCATAAAACGCTCCTTTTCATATTAAAAAGAGCATCCTCATGCGTATAACAAAATAACACAGAAACGCGATATTTTCAAGCATAGCACAACTACAGCAAGCTGATGCCACGCAAATACTCATCGAATGCTTCTCTCTTGATCAAAACCTTTTTTCCCACCTTAAACGAAAACTTTGTCATGGGATCTTTGCACAATTCCCTGATGCGATTGACACCTATATTGGAATATTCTGCAGCTTCCTCAACGGTTAGGGAAACCTTGTACCATATCGGTACGCCAATTCCGCTACTTTTTTCACTCCCCAAACCGAAAGAATCCAGTATTTCTGCAGCTTTGCCCCTGGCGTAATTTACGCCACTTGCTGGCGTAAAAAGTCCCAATTGTATCTGCAATGTCTTATCTATATGGGAAATCATGAATTTATCATTTAAATGTCCTATATACCGTGCCAACTTGCCGCGGCTAATTGTAGTTATCTGTTCAGCCATGGATGCCGATTCCTCATCTAATCCTCCCATATGATCCAGGATGGCATGCGTCGGGAATCCTTTGCTCCTATGAATTTTGGTTGTAATTGGTATCACGGTGATTGTTGGTGAATATCTGTTACCTTTATTATTCTGAACGACGATTACAGGCCGTTCTCCTCGCTGTACAGACCCTATATTATCTCCCAAGTCTACCAAATATATATCACCACGTTTTATCTCTTTCATATGTGTATTCTCTCCTATAATTATGAAGTAAAAAGAAGGCACCCACTGCCAGTACACAGCGGAATACCTTCTTAAAATCAAACAGTTATATGTTCCCCTATTTGCCCACGGCGCCCCGGAGAACGGGAAATCACTAAGCGGCTGCAGCACAGCTCCATAGGCTCAACCCTTCCTGCGGTTCTCGCAAGACCGCTCCCATTACGATGAGTTGTGGCTGAGCGGAAGTATCATTATACCCGTAGCTGTCATCGCCAGTGCCGGTGCTACCGACATTCCAGTGAGGCTATATCGCGCAAGGCGTACCTTTGGGGCTACATACTACAGGAACGTACTTAGTGAATGTATATTCTCTTGTCAAAGTACAGACAAGGGAAAATCCCTTCACTAATAACTACAGAAATAAGGGGAATAATAAGTCTATTT